>JAJEDW010000126.1 GCA_022821265.1 Acidobacteriota bacterium | reverse complement strand
GCCACCCACAGCGACTCCTGCCGCCACTTCTTCCGTCCCATGCCCATATCGCGTTCTCCTCAATCCATCCTCCTCGCGATACGGTCGCATCCGGTCCGTTTCCTGGGCTACGAAATGCGAATTGCACCACAGGCTGCTAGCGGCCTGATCATCGCCATTGACGAGTTCGGGAAGTATCTCGAGAACGCCGCGATGACGGGCGGCGCCACGGACCTGTTCGTCTTGCAGAGCCTGGCGGAGCTGGCCGCCCGCGCCGAAGCGCCGCAGCTTCACTTGTGGCTGCTGGCGCATCAGAACTTCGATCGCTACGTGAGCGGTCTGCCCCGGCACCAGACGCGGGAATGGGAGAAAATCCAGGGGCGTTTCCGGGAATTCGACTTCACGGCCGACCCCACTGCGTCTTTTCGGGCCATGGCCGATTGCCTTCGGAGCATCGGCACGGACGATATCGGACGCCTGATCCGAGATTCCTCGGCACGAGCGGCGGAGTCGGCATTGGAGCACCCGGCCTTCAGCAAGCTGGGCGACACGGGCTATTGGCAGACGCTGTTCGAGCGTTGCTATCCGCTCCATCCGCTGACGATTTACCTGCTGCCCCGATTGTCCGGACGCGCCGCGCAGAACGAGCGCAGCATCTACACGTTCCTGTGTTCGACCGAGCCTTACGGGCTGAAGGACTATCTGTCGGCGAAGCGCTGGAACCCTGGGGACATTCCCTACCTGACGGCGGACCGCTTGTACGACTACTTCGTCGGTTCGTTGCGGCAAGACGCCAACGCGGGAATCGCCGGCCGCCGGTACATCGAAATCGACACGGCGCTGGGCCGGCTGGGCGATCGACCGGATCTCGCCTACAGGGTCGTCAAGACGATCGGCCTCCTCAATCTGGTCGGGCTTCCGACGCTGCTGGCCGCGTCGGAGGAAATGTTGGCGTTCGCATTGAACGTCGGCCCGGACGGCCGCGGGGAACTGCGCGAATGTCTCGACGAATTGGTAGGCGCGAAGATCCTCGTCTTCCGCCGATTCGCCAACGAGTATCGCGTTTGGGAAGGCAGCGATTTTGACGTCGACGCCCGGGTCGATGCGGAGAAAGAGTCGCTCCAGGCGAGCTTCGACGCACCCGACTATCTTGGCCGGCAATACCCGGCCGCCGCGACGGTGGCGCGCCGCCACAGCCACAAATACGGCATCACGCGGTTCTACCAAGGCCGGTACATGTCGGTCGCCGAGTTGAAAGAACTCGCCTTCAAGAATTGGATCCTCGATGCGGTCCATGCCGCCGACGGGTTGATCTGTTACGTCCTGTGTCGGACAAGCGAGGAACTCGAGACGTGCCGGAAAATCGCCGCGTCGAACTGGAATTCAGCCGTCATATGCGTTCTCCCGAAGCGTCCATTGCCGTTCTCGGAGGCTTTGCTGGATTTCGTTGCGATTCAGAACGTGTTGGACAAGAGCGGCGAGCTTCGGGACGACGCGGTCGCGCAGCGCGAGTTGTCGGAACGACTTGCGATCGCCGAGGCGCATTTCCGAGGCATCGTCGGCGGCCTGTCGGATCCGAACCGGGCCGGCTCCACCTGGCATCTTAGCGCTGGCGAAGAGCATCAGCCGCGCAGCGCGGCAGAGGCCAACCGCTTGGTGTCCACGGCTTGCGACCAAGCGTATCCCAAGACGCCGGTCATTCGGAACGAGATGATCAACCGGAATCATCTCAGCGGAACGATCGTGACCGCGCGTAAGCGGCTGATCCAGTGCATCTTGCAGAACGGCGACAAGGAGAACCTCGGTATAGAAGGATTCCCGCCGGAGATGGCCATCTACCGCGGCGTCCTCCGGTCCACCGGGATCCACGTTCCGGGCGACGCGGACGCGTGGACCTACAGGGCGCCCACGCGAAAGAACTCCGGGTTGAACGCGACTTGGCGGGAGATCGAGAAGATATTGGAATCCGCGGTGGATTCCCCACGGCAGATTTCGGATGTCGTCGATGTTCTGTCCGCGCCGCCTTACGGGCTCCGTTCTGGCGTCATCCCCATCCTCCTGTTCGTCGTGTTCGCGAGCCGGCGGCATTCCGTGGCGCTGTACGACGGGACAACGTTCATCCGCGAATGGGCGCCGGAAGTCGTCGAAAAGCTCCTGAAGAGCCCCGACCGTTTCTTCTTCCGATACATCGCGCTGACCGGGCGTCGAGCGCTGGTGATGTCCAAGCTCTCCAAAGAACTCGAGAAGAGTCTTGGCGTGGAGGTGGGCGACGCATTCGAGTCCGTTCTGAGAGCCATCTATCGCTGGATGCACGGGCTTCCGGCGTTCGCGTTGAAGACCCAACAGCTTTCAGAGACGACGATCGAGGTCCGCCGGCGGCTGATGGCGGCGAAAGCGCCCGAGCAACTGATGTTTGAGGACCTGCCCAACGCTTTGGGTTGCCAACCCATTGCCGCGGACGGGAGCGCCACGAGACTCAGCACGAACGACCGCAAATTCGTATCCGGACTGACGAAGGCGTTGTCCGAAGTCAACCGCGCCTATCCGGCGTTGCTGTCGCGTCTCGTCGACGAGATCAAGGCTCGCTTGGGGCTGGTTGTTGGCACGGCTGGTCTCAGGAAGTCGTTCAAATCACTGCAGGAGCAGTTGTACGGCGTCACGAACGAGACCCAGCTCAAGGCATTTCTGCTCCGTGCGGCCGACGTGGATCAACCCGAGCGGGAGTGGGTCGAGTCGGTGTCATCGGTCATTCGCGGCACACCGCCCGCATTCTGGCGCGATGACGACGAAAAGGAGTTTGTGCTCGGGATGTCCCAGCTCGCTCAGAAGATCCGGGACGCACAATCCCTGAAGGAAGTTCTGACACGAACGGCTGATTCCGAGGACTGGGCCGGGTATGATCGTGTCCTCGTGGACTCCGTCCGCGGACGGCAGTATGAACAGATTCTCCAGCGTGTCGAACTCAACCCCCGCGCGACGCGACTCAAGCAGCGACTCTACAATAACGTGTCAGGCGTTTCGTTGTCGGCCGAGCAGAAGAAGCGCGCTATCCTCGAGCTGTTGATGGAGGACTTATGACGGACAAAGTGCGGCACATCTTGAGTCTCTCCGGCGGCAAGGACAGCACCGCTCTGGCGATTTACATGCGCGACCGAGTTCCCGAGATGGAGTACGTCTTTTGCGACACGGGCAAGGAATTGAAGGAGACGTACGACTATTTGCAGAAAATCGAGGCCTACCTCGGGAAGAAGATCGTCATATTGAACTCCGACATGGATTTCGACCACTGGCTCGAAATGTACGGTGGATACCTGCCCTCGCCGCAGGCCCGCTGGTGCACGCGGATGCTAAAAATCGTTCCGTTCGAACGGTATGTCGGCGACGACGCAATATTCTCGTACATCGGAATTCGAGCTGACGAGAATCGCGAGGGCTACATCTCCGCCAAGACGAACATCAAACCCATCTACCCATTCAAGAGGATGGAATAGGGAAGGACGACGTTTTTCGAATTCTCGACGAGAGCGGTTTGGGGCTGCCGGATTACTATGAGTGGCGTACTCGATCGGGATGCTACTTCTGCTTTTTCCAGCGGAAGATCGAATGGGTGGGTCTGATGAAGAAACACCCGGACCTGTTTCAGAAGGCCAAGGATTACGAGAAGCACGATCTGGAGACAGACCGTTTGTACACGTGGTCTCAAGGCGAAACGCTCGAGGCCCTATCCGCACGAGCCGAGAAAATTGTCGAACAGTCCGAGCCGGAGAAAAACAGGCGAAATGCGACAACGTTGATGGAGATGTACGCTGGAGCGGACGATGAGTT
>JAJEDW010000328.1 GCA_022821265.1 Acidobacteriota bacterium | reverse complement strand
GAAGAACCTCGAGTGGCTGCTCCGGAACGCGCCGCTTCCAGTGGAGTTGCCGACGCTGGACGCGGCGTTTCGACACATGCTGGATTCGGACGCGCTGTGGAACACCGCGGCCTCCGGGACCGATCGCGGATGAAGGCGATGATCCTGGCGGCCGGTCTCGGGACGCGGCTCCGCCCCATCACCGACGAAACGCCGAAAGCGCTGGTCGAGATCGGCGGCCGGACGCTCCTGGAAATCACCCTCGAAAGCCTGCGGGCGCACGGAGTTCGGGAAGTCATCGTCAACGTCCACCATTTCGCCGACAAGGTCGGCGCCTTCCTGGAATCGCGGGACCATTTCGGCATGCGGATCGAGTTGTCGCGCGAAGACGCGCTGCTCGACACGGGAGGCGGGCTCAAGAAGGCGTCCGGGTTCTTTCTCGACGGCGACGGCCCGGACGGCGAACCGTTCGTCGTGCACAACGTCGACGTGATCAGCACGATCGACATCGGACGGATGGTCCGATTCCACAAGGACGCCGGCGCGCTGGCGACGCTGGCCGTTCGGACGCGCCCCATGCCGAGCTGCTTCCTCTTCGACGCGCGGGGAGGGCTGTGCGGCTGGCGTTCGGACGCCCGGAACGTGACGCGCATGGCCCGCCCGGAAAGCGCCCCCGCGCGGCGGGCGTTCACCGGCGTCCACGTGATCTCGCCGGCGCTGCTCGGACGCCTGCCCGACGGCGCGTTTCCGATCGTCGACGCCTACCTGGAGCTGGCGGCCCACGGGCAACGGATCGTGGCGTTCGCCGCCGACCCGTACGCGTGGCGCGACGTCGGCAGCCTGGACGATCTTCGGCGGGCCCGGGAAGAGTCCGGCGGAGTATGATGGCGCACACGAAGGAGGTACGGACCATGAACCGCTGGCTCTGTCTGATGGCCGCCGCGCTGGTGTGCGCGTGGGGCAACCCGGGCGCCTCGGCGCAGGATCTGGCGATCACCAACGCCCGCATCATCGTCGGCAACGGCGATGTCATCGACACCGGCTCCGTCGTTGTCCGCGGGGGACGCATCGAGTCCGTCGGTCCCGGCGACGCCTCCGGCGCCCAGATCATCGACGCCGGAGGCATGACCGTCGTGGCAGGCTACATCGACGCGCACCGCCACTTCCCCACGGGCGGCGACGAGATCCAGGCGCGCATGCGGGAGTTCCTCGAAGCCGGTTATACGACGATCCTGCACGGGGGCGGCCAGTTGCCCGGCATCATGGACTTGAAGCGGCGAACCGAGGACGGCGAGATCGTCGCGCCGCGGATCCTGACGTCCACGCGGGCCAACAGCACCGGCACGCCCGAGGAGGGACGCGCCCAGGTCCGGACGGCGGCCGAAGCCGGGGTCGACTTCATCAAGAGCAACATGGCGAACGATCCCGGCGCCTCCGACCGGGAAGCCATGGCCGCCATCGTCGACGAAGCCGAGCAGCACGGGATCGACGTCATGGTGCACGCCGTCAGCCCGGCGGCGATGCTGGCGTCCGTCGACGCGGGCGTCCACAAGCTCGTCCACACGCCGCATTTCGGTTGGCTGACGGAGGACGAGGCCCGCAGAGTGGCCGAGGCGGGGATCGAGAACCTGTCGACGGTCGGCTTCGGCGTTCCGGTCTTCGGCGTCTACAACGACGACAATGTCCCCACGTTCCGCGACGGCAGCGCCTGGCCCGACGCGATCATCGCCGGCGAAGGCCGGGGGCGGGAAGCCGGCTACAAGGCCGTCAATGCGCGGACGCTCTGGGACGCCGGCGTCGTCTACGGCTACGGCACCGACACGGGTTACCTGCCGTGGGAAGGGCTCAAGCACGAGCTGCGGACGCTGAACCTGATGTTCTCTCCCGAGGACATCATCCGGCTCATGGGGCCGAACACGGCGGCCTTCATCAACATGAGCGACGATCTGGGAACGCTCGAGACGGGCAAGCTCGCCGACATCGTCGTGCTGGACGGGAACCCGCTCGACGGCTACTGGAACCTCCTGAACGTCGTGATGACCATCAAGGAAGGGGAGATACTCGTCGACAGGCGGTGATGGGATCCTAGTCGCTCTCGCCCGCCCGGGCGCCGTGCTCCATCAGGAATTCGACGACGGAGTCCATGCCCCCTGCGGCGTCCAGGGCCGTCCGGCCGTCGGTGGACGCGACGTTGACGTCGACGCCGGCTTCGACGAACAATCGGGCGGCTTCCAGCCGCATCGCCTCGCGCCGCTCCGGATCGCCGTCGGCGCGGACCCAGGCGCGGCCGCCGCCCATTCCCAGGGCCGCCATCAAGGGCGTGGTCCAGTGCCGCCGCTCCTGGAGCCATGCCTCGGCCACGCTCGTGGAATAGTACCGGCCATCGTGCACGAAGTTCGGATCGGCGCCGTTCTCCAGGAGCCGGCGCATCACGCCGGGCGTGCTGAAGCGCGCGGCCAGCCAAAGGGGCGAAGCGCCGACCAACTCCGGCGCGTAGTTGTGGTCCGCCGACGAGCGCCGGGTGGGCGTCCACGTCGTCAGCGGCGCGTGAACGTCGGCCCCGTGCGCGAGAAGGTCGCGCACCATCGCCTCGTCCCGGTTCATGATCGCGTTGTGCAACGCGGTGAAACCGGGGCCCGGCGGATCGGGATCGGCCCCGGACTCCAGCAGCAGTCGCACGATCCCGGTGAAGCCGGAATGCGCGGCCAGCGACGTCGCGCTGACGCCCCAGGCGTCGGCGTCGTCCACGTCGGCGCCCGCGGCCACCAGCAGCCGCGCGGAATCCAGGTCGCCGACGCGCGCGGCGAACATCAGGGCGGTGTCGCCGCCGTGCGGGATGTCGCGGTTGTACGCGTCGACGCTGTGCGGCGGCACGGCCATGACCTGGCTCCACACCACCGACCGCGCGTGGATGTCGGCCCCGTTCTCGATCAGGACCCGGACGACGTCGGGATGCCCCTGCGCCGCGGCCCACATCAGCGCGGTCTGTTCCCGGACGGCGCGGGCGTCCAGGTCGGCGCCGGCGGCGGCCAGCCGTTCGACGACGGCGGGAAAACCGGAACGGGCCGCCACCATGACGGGCGTCTCGCCCGCCAGGAGCGCCTGGTTCGGATCGGCGCCGGCATCGAGAAGCAGGCCGACCATCGACTCGCTGCCGTTCTGGCTGGCGGCCCAGAGAGCGGTTGCGCCGAGGTCGTTGGCCGCGTTCACGTTCGCGCCGGCGCCAAGCAGGACACGAGCCGTTTCCACGCTGTCCATGTGGCTGGCCCAGACCAGGGCCGTCGTTCCGTCCGCGTCGGCCTCGTCGACGTCGGCGCCTTGCGCGACGAGCGTCCGCACGGCTTCGGCGTCGCCCGCCCGGACGGCGTCGACCACGGCCGGCCCCGGCGCGGCGTCGAGGCCGAGCGCGAGCAAAAGGACCGGAACGGATGCGGCGGCGGTTCGCATGCGATCTACACGTCGAGCGGAAGTATCCCGTCGCTGCCGCCCACGCGATCCACCGGATGGCCCATCTTGTCCATCACGGCCATGAGCATGTTGGCGATCGTGGGCTCGTTGCGGAACGTCAGGTGCCGGCCGCCCCGGAGCTGACCGGACCCGCCGCCCACGAGAAGCAGCGGCAGGTTGTCGCCCGAGTGCCGCGTGCTGTTGGAGATGCCCGAGCCGTAGAGGACGATCATGTGATCCAGCAACGACCCGTCGCCGTCGGGCGTCGCCCGCAGCCGGTCGAGATGGCCGGCGAACAGCTCGACATGGTACCGGTTGATCCGCGACATCTTCCCGACCACGTCGGGAACGTCGTTGTGATGCGACAGCGGGTGGTGCGCTTCCGGCACGCCGATCTGCGGATACGGGCGCGCGCTCTGCTCCTTCCCGATCATGAACGAGATCACGCGCGTCAGGTCGGCCTGGAACGCCAGGCGCTGCAGCTCCAGCATCAACTCCAGGTGATCCTCGAACTCCGGCGGCGCGCCCCGCGGCTGCTCGATGACGGGCAGCTCGGCGTCGGCCTGCTGCTCGGCGCGTTCGATGCGCCGCTCCACGTCGCGAACCGCATCGGCGTACTCGTCGATCTTGACACGGTCGCCCGCCCCCAACTCGTTTCGGAGGTTCCGGAGCTTGTCGTTCACCGAGTCCAGAATGCTCTCGTGCTGGGCGAGCCGGGCCGAGCGAACCTCCGGGTCCGTGCTGCCGCTGTCGCCGAAGAGGCGCTCGAACACGGCGCGCGGGTTCCATTCCATCGGCAGCGGCTGCGTCGCGCTGCGCCAGGACAACGTGTGCGTGTAGACGCAGCTCAGAATCCCCGTGCACGCGCCGGCGTTGGCCGGAACGTCCATGGACATTTCCAGCGATCCCAACTGGGTTTCGCCGGCGAAACGCCGCGCCAGCATCTGGTCGATCGAGGTGTCGGCGACGATCTCGATCTCGTTGCGCCCGCCGCGGGCCGTTCCGGTCAGGAACGATCCCGACGCGCCGGCGTGGATGTAGTTCCAGTTCGCGTTGATGCCGGTCATCACCAGCATCTGGTCGCGGAACGGCGACAGCGGCTCCAGGATGGGCGACAGCGCGAAGTCGCGCCCCTCGCCCTCGGGAGTCCAGAACTGCATCGCCATTCCGTTCGGGACGTAGAAGGCGAGGAAGCGGCGGACGGGCGCCGCGGCCTGAGCCCCGAACGCCGCCGGAACCATCGCTTCCAGGAACGGCAGGCCGATCGCAGCGCCGAGGCCCCGCAGGACCGTTCGCCGGGGCAGGGCCTTCGTCGAGATAAACATCGCATTCACCTCATCGAGTGAATTCTACAGTCATTCCGCCGTCGTCGCGTCCTCCGCCGCCGACCGCATCCGGAACGGCACGCTCCGAACGATTCCCAGGATCAACGACGACCAACGGTAGTCGTCCTCGGCGGCGGCGCGGACGATCCGTCTCACGGCCGGCTTGTCGTAGTACTCCACCCTCCGCCCCAGGGCATAGGCGAGGAGCTTTTCCGTGACCGTGCGGGGAAAGGCCTCCGCATCGTCGAGCAGCAAGGCGCGCAGCCCGGACAGGCCGTCGACGGACGCCCCGCTGACGGTCGTGCCGCGGGCGTCGACCGGGCGTCCCGACTCGTCGAACTGGCGCCAACCGCCGATCACGTCGAAGTTCTCGAGCGAGAAGCCCAGCGGGTCGATGACCGAATGGCAACTGCGGCACGCCGGATTGGCCCGGTGAGCCTCCAGCCGTTCGCGCATCGTCGGCGGGGCCGGGCCGGCCGTATCGGCCAGGTCCGTGTCCACGCCCGCGGGCGGCGGCGGCGTCGGCAGTCCGAGAATGTTGTCCATCAGCCATTTGCCGCGCAGGACCGGCGACGTGCGGTCCGGATACGACGTCGTCGAAAGCAATGCCCCGTGGGCCAGCAGTCCGCCGCGCTGCTCGCGGTCGGGCAGGTGTACCCGGCGGAAGTGGCTCCCGTAAACGCCGGGGATGCCGTAATGGCGCGCCAACCGCTCGTTCACGAACGTGTAGTCCGCGTCGATCAGATCGATGACGCTCCGGTCTTCCGTGATCGTGCTGGCGACGAACAGCTCGGTCTCGGTCCGAAGCCCTTCCATGAGGCTCAGGTCGTAGTGGGGATAGACGCCCGGGTCGACGACCACCTCGGGCACCCGCCGCAGGTTGAGCCACTGCGACGCGAAGTCGCCCACCAGGGCTCGAACGGCGCGGTCATCGGCCAGCATCCGGCGCACTTCCGCATCCAGGACACCGGGCTCGGACAACCGCCCCTGTTCCGCCAACTCGAGCAGGCGATCGTCGGGAATCGTGCTCCACACGAAGAAGGAAAGGCGCGACGCCAGCTCGATGTCGCTCAGCCGGTATGGGCGGCCGCCCGGCGCGTCCGGGTCCCGGTAGACGCGCAGCAGGAAGTCGGGATCGACCAGCATGCGTTCCAACGCGAACTGAATGCCCGCATCGAAGCTCCCGCCATCGCTCCGGCCGGTTTCGAAGAACTCCATGAGCGTCCGGACGTCGCCCTCGCCGACGGGGCGCCGATACGCCTTCCGGGACATGCGCTCCAGGATCGCCGCGGCGCACGCCGCCTCTTCGGACAACGCCTCGGGCTCGCACACGAAGACGGCCTCGCGGCTCGGCGTGTCCGCGACGGCGCCGGTCATGGCGAAGGGCCCCGCGATCTCGACCGAACCCACGTTGGCGTAATCCATGTACACCTGGTCGTTGCCGATGACGCGTCCCCGCTGCAGCGGTTGCGGCAGCCCCTCCGGCTCCCACAACTCGCGGACGAACGAGACCCCGACCACGTGCGGGCCCGCCTCCACGGAAAGCCGAACCTCGAGTCCGGCGTCGCCCGTCACCTGCATGTATTCTTCCCATTCGGGATCGCCGGCGAACCCGACCTCGCAGGCGCCGGCGAAGCTGGCCGCCGCCGGGCGCCCCTCGGCCTGTCCGCCGACGACGAAGCGTTCGAGCAACGCGCCGTCCAGCCGGACGTCCAGTTGCTGGGGCCACCCCATTCCCTTCAGGTACGCCTGGTACTGGCGCTGCAGCCGCACGCGGATGACGTACTCGCCGTCGACCGGAAAGTTGTGGCGGACGGCCGCACCGCCCCGCGATCCGATGGGCAGGTCCTCGCTCTGCCGGTCGTTCTGCAACACGTGCAGCGGTATCTCCAGCGTCTCGACGCCCGCCGCTACCGGCGGCAACCCCGTCACCAGGCGCGTGACCTGGCGCGCGACCGAGAGGTACCGTTCCAGGTGAGCGGTCGAGATCGTGAGGCTGTCGGCAAAATTGTCGAATCTGCCGTCGGCGGTCTCGTCGCCGGGCAGAAGCGCGGTGACGTCGAGGTCCAGGGCGAACAGGTCCCGGATCGCGTTGTTGTACTCCACCCGGTTGAGCCGATGGACGGCGCCGATTCGGCCCGGCTCCGGGTTCGCGGCCCATGCGCGCTCCAGGCCCGTCTCCAGCGCCGCCACGACCGCGGCATAGGAGGCGGCGTCCGGGCGCGGGTTTCCGACGGGGGGCATCGAGCCTGCGCGCAGCCGGACGAGGACCTTCTCCCAGGTCTCCGCGTCCGAGGCGGGATTCGACGGATCCAGCGTCTCGAACTCGATGCCCGCGGCGCGCACGCGCGGGTTGTGGCACGTGACGCAGTACTCCGCGATCAGCGCTTCGGCGGATGGCGGCCCCTGAGGGGTCTGGGCCGGCAGCGTGACTCCGCCCGCGAGCACGAGACCGGCGGCGATCATCGAGTGAAACGGCGCTGGCACGATGTGCGGTTCCCTTACCGGATAATGAAACGATTCTCTTCGATGCCCCCGCGATTGGCAACGGATACTTCCGATGGCCGCGGGCCCGGCGCGAACCCGCGCGCGTTACGCTATAATCCGCGCCTGGCCGCGCGGGAACGCACATGACGATCCATCGCCTCATCCTTGGACTGCTCCTGGGCGCGCCGTTGGCGAACGCCGCGGCGTCGGCGCAGTTGGCGGCGCCCAATGACGCGGGCGTCGCCATGGGGCACCTCCATTACGCGGTCCGCGACATGGCGGCCAATCGCGACCTGTGGCTCGCCCTGGGCGGAGAGCCCGCCGGCGCTCTGGGCTCGGCCGAGGTGATCCGGTTCCCCGGTATTCTGGTCGTCCTCGACCCGACCGAATCCCCGGCCCCCACCGGCCGGTCGCTCGTCGATCACGTCGCGTTCCGCGTACGATCCCTCGAGGCCGTCGAAGCCGCCGGGCTCGCGATCGAGCGCCTCGAGGGGTTCGTGGGCATCGCATCGGTGTACACCCCCGAAGGCGAACGGGTCGAGCTGTTCGACGAAACGGCGACCAACGTGGGCTTCACCGTCGACGGCGGCGGCTCCAACCCCGTCGCGGAGCGGCACAACCGGCCGATCACGGCGCCGATCGTTACGCACCATGTGCACCTGTACGTTCCCGAAGGCGCCGCCCCGGAAGCGAAGGAATGGTACGCCCGCCTGTTCGGCGGCGTGCCGGGCGTCCGATGGCGTTACGACGCCGTGGACCTGCCGGGCATCAACATCAACTTCTCGGGTACGACCGAAGCACGGACGCCGACGCGCGGACACGTGCTGGACCACATCGGTTTCGAGGTGGACGATCTCCAGGCCTTCTGCGCACGCCTGGAAGCGGACGGCGTGGAGCTCGACGAACCGTACGCGCCGGGCCCCTCGGGAGTCGCCAGCGCGGTGTTGACCGATCCCTGGGGCACGAGGATCGAGCTCACCGAGGGTCTGGACGGCCGTTGAACGCGCCGGGCGAACACCGGCGAACAGCAAGAGGACGATCATGGGCAAGGCTCTCGAAAAGATCCGGATTCTGGACATGACCCACGTCCAGTCCGGGCCGACCTGCACGCAGATTCTGGCGTGGTTCGGCGCCGACGTCATCAAGGTCGAACGGCCGGGCGTGGGCGACGCCACGCGCGCCCAGCTCCGGGACATTCCGGACGTCGACAGTCTCTACTTCACCATGTTGAACGGCAACAAGCGCAGCGTGACGCTGAACCCGAAGACCGAGGCCGGCAACAGGATCTTCGCCCGGTTGATCGAGGCGTGCGACGTGATGGTGGAGAACTTCGCCCCGGGCGCGATCGACCGCATGGGCTTCCCCTGGGAGAAGATCCAGGAGATCAATCCGCGCATGATCTATGCGTCGGTGAAGGGCTTCGGACCGGGGCCGTTCGAAGACTGCAAGGTTTACGAGAACGTCGCGCAGTGCACGGGCGGCGCCGCGTCGACGACGGGCGAAATCGACCGCGTGCCCCTGGTGACCGGAGCGCAGATCGGGGATTCCGGCACCGGGATCCACCTGGTGGCCGGCATCCTGGCCGCGCTGCTCCATCGCGAGAAGTCCGGACGCGGCCAGCGGGTCACCTGCGCGATGCAGGACGCCGTCCTGAACCTCTGCCGCGTCAAGATGCGCGACCAGCAGCGGCTGGCCCACGGGCCGCTCAAGGAATACCCGCAGTACCCCCACGGCCGGTTCGGCCGGGCGGTGCCCCGGGCGGGCAACGCGTCCGGCGGCGGGCACCCCGGGTGGATCGTCAAGTGCAAGGGGTGGGAAGACGATCCGGACGCCTACATCTACGTGATCACGCAGGCGCAGGCCTTCCCCGCCCTGGCCCGGGTGATCGGGCATGAGGATTGGCTGGAGGATCCCGACTACAACACGCCCGAGGCCCGCCTGCCCCGGCTGGAGCACGTGTTCTCGGAGATCGAGAAGTGGACCATGACCCGGGACAAGATGGAGGTGATGGCCACGCTGAACCCGCTGAACGTGCCCTGCGGCCCCATCCTCTCGATGAAGGAGCTGGCCGCGGAGCCGTCGCTGCGCGGCGCCGGCACCGTGGTCGAGGTCGACCACCCCGAGCGCGGCCCGTACCTGACCGTGGGCAATCCGATCAAGCTGTCGGACTCCCCGGCCGACGTGGAACGCGCGCCGCTGCTGGGCGAGCACACCGAGGAGATCCTGAAATCCGTCGTGGGTCTCGACGACGACGAGATCTCCGCGGCGCGCGCCCAGGGCGCCATCTGATCCTCGGGAGGCGACGTGAGCTACGACGTCCTGGTCCTGGGCGCATCCTACGGATCGCTCTTCGCCACGAAGCTGCTGATGGGCGGCCACAACGCCCGCCTGGTCTCGACGCCGCCGACGGCCGAGCTGATCAACCGCGAGGGGACCGTGGTGCGTTTTCCCATCCGCGGGCGTGACGCGCCGGTCGAAGTCCCGTCCACGCGGCTGCCCGGAACGCTCACGGCCAGCGCACCCCAAGAGGTCGATCCCACCGCGTTCGATCTGGTCGTCCTGGGAATGCAGGAGGCCCAGTACGGCTCCCCGGGCGTGAGGGAGCTGATGGGCCGCGTGGCGGCATCGCGCGTGCCGTCGCTGGCCATCATGAACATGCCGCCGCTCCCCTACCTGGAGCGCATTCCCGGCCTCCCGACCGAGGCGCTCGCGCCCTGCTACGCCGATCCCGCCGTCTGGGCGGGCTTCGAGCCCGGCCGGACCTCTCTGGCGAGCCCGGACCCACAGGCCTACCGCCCCCCGAACGAGCCGAAGAACATCCTCCAGGTCGGCCTGCCGACCAACTTCAAGGCGGCGCGATTCGAGGACGACGCGTCGACGGGCATACTCCGCGACCTGGAGCGGGACATCGCCGCCGCGCGATTCGATCCCGGCGGCGGCGAGATCGAGATCCCGGTGAAGCTGCGCGTGCACGACTCCATCTTCGTGCCGCTGGCCAAGTGGCCGATGCTGATGGCCGGCAACTACCGGTGCATCGGGGCCGAGGCGATGATCCCCATCCGCGACGCGGTCCACGGGGACATCGACCGGTCGCGGGCGGTGTACGAATGGGTCCGGAAGCTCTGTACCGGACTGGGCGCCGCCGACGCCGACCTCGTGCCTTTCGAGAAGTACGCGGCGGCCGCCGAGGGCCTGGGCAACCCCTCCTCGGCGGCGCGGGCCCTGTTCGGCGGGGCCGCGCATATCGAACGCGTGGACTGCCTGATCCGCCGGATCGCCGCCGTTCAGGGGCTCGCGTCCCCGACCGTCGACGCGATCGTCGGCCGCGTAGACGCACGACTCGAGAAGAACCGGGCAGCTCCGCCGGGCTGAGCCCCGACCGTATACAATCCCGCGACGGGCTGCTAGACTCCCGCCGAATGTCCGCCCGCAAGACGCTCGACGACCTGCCGCTGCCGGAGACTTCGCTCCTGGGACTGGCGCGGCATTTCGGTCCCGGCATGATCCTGATGATGACCGGCATCGGGACCAGCCACCTGGTCACGGCCCCGGCCGCAGGGGGCCGTTTCCAGTACGCCCTGCTCTGGGCGATTCCCGTCGCGTACATCTTCAAGTACTACGGCTTCGAGATGGCGTTCCGGTTCACGCACGCCACGGGCCGCAGCATGCTGGACGCCTACTCGACCGCCGCGGGAAAATGGCCGTTGTGGTACGTCCTGGTCACGACGCTGATCCAGTGCGTCGTCGGCCAGGCCGGGCGCCTGGGCGCGGCGGCGGCGGTCCTGTACTATTTCGTTCTCGAATACATGG
>JAJEDW010000002.1 GCA_022821265.1 Acidobacteriota bacterium | reverse complement strand
GATCAAGGCCAATTTCCCGGCGCGGATCTCCTTCCGCGTCGCAACCAAGATCGATTCCCGCACCATCCTGGACGCCAACGGCGCCGAGTCCCTCCTGGGACGCGGCGACATGTTGTTCCTGCCCCCCGGCTCATCGCGACTGATGCGCGCGCACGGCCCGATGGTGACCGAGGACGAGGTTTCGGGAGTCGCGGATTTCCTGAGGGACCAGGGCAACCCGGCCTATAACGAGAGCATCCTGGAATCACCCGACGAGCGCTCGGCTCCGGAGGCGGAAGGCTCGACCGACGCGCTCTACGACGAGGCCGCCCGCCTGGTCGTCGCCATGGGGAAGGCGTCGACATCCGCGCTGCAGCGGCGGCTCCGGATCGGTTACGGGCGCGCGGCCAGCCTGCTGGACGCCATGGAAGCCGACGGCATCATCGGCCCGCCGGACGGAAGCCGGCCCCGCGAGGTCCGGGTCAAGCCCGATTTCTTCGGCGAGATCGACAACAGGGACCCCGACGACTGACGCGATCCTCCGCGGACCGGCCGCTCGATCGCGGAGCCGCCCTTAACGGCTCCCACCAGGAAGATTTCATCATGGGATTCAGAACAGACGCGATCCACGCGGGACAGGCGCCCGATCCGACCACCGGCGCCGTGTCGGTTCCGATCTACCAGACATCGACCTACGCGCAGGACGGCCTCGGACAGAACAAGGGATACGAGTACGGCCGGACACAAAACCCGACCCGGCTCGCCCTGGAGAAGAGCATGACGGCCCTGGAGCGCGGCGCCGGCTCATCGGCCTTCGCTTCGGGCATGGCCGCGGAGACCGCCGTCACCCAGTTGCTTCTCAAGGCCGGCGACCACGCCATCTGCACGCAGAACGTCTACGGCGGCACGTTCCGCCTGTTCGACGCGATCGTCGGCCGCTACGGCGTCGAGTTCAGCTACGTCGACACGTCCAACATCGGCCACGTGCGCCAGGCCATGCGCCCGACCACGCGGATGGTGTTCGTGGAAACGCCCACCAACCCGCTGATGCAGATCACCGACATCGAGGCTGTCGCCGAGATCACGCGCAACGAGGCCGACTGCCGGCTCGTGGTCGACAACACGTTCATGAGCCCGTACCTGCAAAAACCGCTGGCCCTGGGCGCCGATATCGTCCTGCACTCGACGACCAAGTTCCTGAACGTCCACAGCGACAGCATCGGCGGCATCGTGACCGTGGCCGACGAGGAAGACGCCGAGCGCCTGCGCTTCATACAGAACGCGGCCGGCGCGATCATGGCGCCCTTCGAAGCCTGGCTCGTGCTTCGCGGCATCAAGACGCTGCCGGTCCGAATGGAAGCCCACAACCTCAACGGCCGGACGCTCGCGCGCTACCTGACGTCCAAGAAGACGGTCCGGCGCGTCTACTACCCCGGACTTCCCGACCACCCGCAGCATGGCCTGGCCAAGCGCCAGACGTCGGGCTTCGGCGGGATGATCACCTTCGACGTGGGATCGCTGGAAGCCGCGCGGCGGATCCTGGAACGCGTCGAGCTGTGCACGCTGGGCGAGAGCCTCGGCGGGGTCGAGACGCTCATCTCCCACCCGGCCACGATGACGCACGCCTCGATCCCGCCCAAGGAACGCGAGCGGCTCGGCATCACGGACGGACTCATCCGCCTCTCGGTCGGCATCGAGGACACGGAGGACGTGATGTCGGACCTGGAAAACGCGTTCGGGGACTGACCCTCCGGAATCAGTTCAACGGTCCGACCGAATCGCGGATCCACTCCAGGTAATCCGCCGAGCCGCTCTCGATCCGGAACACTATGAACTCGGGAACGTCGTAGCTGTGCTCGGCCAGCACGCGCTCGCGCGCACGGTCGACGCCGACGGACGTGGTCTTGACGACGAGCAGGCACTCGGCGTCCCGCGTCACACCGCCCTCCCAGCGATAACACGACTCCACGCCGGGCACGATGTTGACGCACGCGGCGAGCCGGTCCGCGACCAGGGTCTCGGCGATTCTGCGGGCTTCGTCCAACGACGGGCAGGTCACGAAGGCCACCACGGTGTCGGTCACGCGTCTTCCTCCCGCTTCCCGGCGCCGGGCCGTCATCGATCCCGGCCGGAACCGGATGGCGCGGGATTATCCCAAACAGGACCGCGTTTGCCAACGCCGGGCCGCGCCGCCGGTTACGATCCCACGATCCTGGAATCGCGGTTGATATATAATGGCACGGACATTCGGGGTCGGGAGCGGCGCCTCATGAACAAGTCCACGGTCAGTCGGAAGTCGTTGATGGTCCGGGCCGGGTGCCTCGTGTTCGGCCTGTTGACGCTGGCCATGGTCGCCCTGACGCTGGTCAGCGACCGGGGTTGGTTCGAGGTCCGGCACAAGGCCGGACACTTCGCGGCTCTCCAGGAACAGAGCCAGGCCATCGAGAGCGACAATGCCGCAATCGGGGAGGAAATCCGGAGGTTGCGGCAGGATCCGGACGCGATCGAGCGCCGCGCCCGCGAGGACCTCAGGCTCGTCCGCCCGGGCGAGGTGATCCTGATCATTCCCGACGCCGATTAGAACGCGGGGGATCCCGCCCGCGTTCCCGCTTGACGCCGGGAACGGACTTGCCTACCATCTTGAAAGGTACACTACACCGCGGGGTGGAGCAGCGGTAGCTCGTTGGGCTCATAACCCAAAGGTCGGGGGTTCAAATCCCCCCCCCGCAATAACAGGCAGCCCGATATGGGTTTCACGGCCACCCCCCGGGTGGCCTTTTTTTTGCGCCGCACAAGGTTCGGCAATGCTATAGTTACAAAGTCGTTACAAATCGAAAGGATCGTATTATGGGTGCGCTTCGTCGCCCATCGACAGTCCGTGAACGACGGCCGGCCCGCAGGCGTTCGCTGGCAGGGTCGGCACAAGCAACACTCTGGAGGAACATCATGATTAACGGGCTCGCGAGCCGTTCAACGATTCCAATCGTCCTTCTGGCGTCAGCAGCGTTCATGATCTTTGCCGCGGTCCCGGCGACCGGGCAGCTTCTCACTTCCACGGTCGACGGGACGGTGCAGGACGAAACCGGCGCCGTCGTCCCCGGCGCTCCGGTCACGATCACGGACGTCGACACGAACGTCTCGCGCGAAACCGTCACCAACGGCCGCGGCGTCTACGTCTTCGCCCAGATCCCGGCCGGAAACTACACGGTCGAGGCCCGGCCCCCCGGCTTCAGTACCGCCATAGTCCAGGACGTCCGGATCGAGCTGAACACGCCGTCCACCATCGACATCGTCGTCCAGGTGGGAGAGTTGACCGAAACCGTCGTCGTCACCGCCACCGAGTCGCAGGCGGTCATCAACACGATCAACGCCGAGATCAACACCAACCTCAGCCGGGAGCAGGTCCAGCAACTGCCCCTGAACGGCCGCAACGTCACCCAGTTGGCGCTCACGCAGGCGGGCGTGACCAGCGCGTCCGGCATCCGCGACGCCTCGATCAACGGAACGCGGGGCACGTTCAACAACTTCACGCTCGACGGGATCAACAACCAGGACACGTTCATCCGGACCGACGCCCTGTTCGGGATCGTCCCGGTCAAGGAGAGCTTCATCGACCAGATCAGCATCACCACGTCCAACTCGGACGTCGACGCCGGCATCGGGGCGTCGCAGACGCAGTTCGTCACGCGCCGCGGCAGCAACGAGTATCACGGCGAGCTGTTCTACTACCACCGGAACGACTGGCTCAACGCCAACACCTTCTTCAACAACGCTTCGGGCGTCCCGAGGGAAAAGTCGTTGACGCACGAATTCGGCGGCAACGTCGGCGGCCCGATCCTGGGGGACCGCGTGTTCTTCTTCGTCAACTACGAGGAGGAGCGCAACCCGTCCACGGCGTCGGTCACCCGGACCGTCCTGACCCCGTCCGCGCGCAACGGCGACTTCAGCTATATCCGGCAGGACAACGACGCGGCGCACACGGTGAACTTGTACGACCTCACCGGCGTCACGCCCGACCCGGCCATCCAGTCGTTGATCGCCACGACGCCGGCGTCGAACGACGACAGCATCGGCGACGGCCGGAACACGGCGGGCTACCGCTTCAACAGCCCCAACAGCGACGAGGCCGACTGGATCGTGTTGCGCGGGGACTACGAGATCAGCGACGACCACTCGGTGTCGGCGACGTTCCACCAGTTCCGCTTCGACCTGCCCAGCTCCGTGTTCAACGGCCTCGACCCGGTGTTCCCCGGTCTTCCCGGCGGCGGCCAGTACTCCACGCGCCGGCTGGCCTCGTTCTCGGGCCGAAGCACCATCACGCCCACCATCGTCAACGAGGCGCGCGTCGGTTTCCAGACCTCCAGCCCCCGGTTCTTCACCAACGAGACCTTCCCGGACGGGTACCGCCTGGGCCTCGCCGTGTTCTCCAACCCCGTCCGGAGCTTCCTCCCGCAGGGGCGGGACACCAGCAACTGGGACCTGATCGACAACCTGACGTGGACCCGGGGGAACCACGTCATCAAGCTGGGGGGCAGCGCGCGCTGGACCGAGGTCGACAGCTTCAACGACGCGGGCATCGTGCCGACGTACGACCTCGGGTTCGGCGTCGCCAACCCCGACCCGCTGACGCCCGGCCTCTTTCCCGGCGGGATCGCCTCGGGCGAGCTGGGGACGGCCTCGGCGCTGCTGGGCGTCCTGGGCGGCTTCGTGGACGAGGCCACCCAAGTATTCAACGTCGAGACGACGACGTCGGGGTTCGTCGACGGGGCCACCGCGCGGCGCATCACCCGGCAGAACTTTCTCAACTTCTACGCCAGCGACAACTGGCGCATCACGCCCGACCTCAGCCTCTCGTTCGGCGTCCGGTGGGAATTCCACGGCGTTCCGGACGAGACGCAGGGCCTGGCGCTGCTGCCCGTGGGCGGCGTGGACGCCGTGCTCGACGCGAACGCCGTCGTCGACTTGGCGGGCGCCACCAACGGGCGGCCGTTCTACAACCGCGACCTGAACAACTTCGCCCCCAACGTGGGCCTGGCCTGGCAGGTGGGCGAGAACACCGTGCTTCGCGCCGGGTTCGGTCTGAACTACGTGGTCGACAACATCATCACGACGGTGCGGAACGCGCTGAGCGGCAACGACGGCCTGAGTCAGACGGTCGCGGTGAGCGGGCTCGGCGGCACGGTCAGCAGCGGCGGTCTGGCCCCCGTACCGGAGCCGGAGTTCAAAATCCCCAGGACGGCCCGCGACGGGATTCTCGCGGATCCGACCGCTGCCATCTTCACTATCGACCCGGACCTGCGCACGCCCTACGTGCAGCAATGGAACGTCGGGTTCCAGCACATGATCTTCCCGGACACGGCCCTCGAGGTGCGCTATCTCGGGAACCACGGGGTCAAGCTCATCCGCGCCATCGACCTGAACCAGGTGATGCTCCCCGCGCCGTTCGTCGAGGACTTCCGGCGCGCCCAGCGGAACCTGGCGGCCAACGGGCATCCCGCGGCCGGCGAGCCGCTCGAGGTCATTTCGCAGATCGGTTTCGGCGGCTGGCTGCAGTCCGGCGGCGTGCAGAACTGGATCCGGAACGGCGAGATCGGGCAGTACGCCGGAGGCTTCGTCGTCGCGAACCGGACGTTCTTCCTTGCGGGCGAAGGAGGAGAACGGTTCGGCGCGACGCTGCCGGCCAGCTATTTTCTTCGCAACCCCAACGCGTTCGTCGCCGACGTCGTGGGCAACCATGCCTTCTCCAAGTACAACGGACTGCAGGTGGAGTTGCGCCGGCGGTGGCGCTCCGGCTTGACCGGACAGTTCAACTACACCTTCGGGAAGGTTCTCACCAACTACGACGGAAGCCAGTTGAACTTCCGGGGGCTGTTCGACAATGCCCAGCCCAACCTGGAGGTCGGGCGCGCCGGTTTCGATATCACGCACACGGTGAACGCGAACTGGGTGTGGGAGATCCCCGTCGGAGACGGCCGGCAGTGGCTGTCCGACCGCGGCGTCCTGAGCGCGCTGGCCGGGGGTTGGGATCTGAGCGGGTTCGTCCGCATCCGTTCCGGCGAGGTGATCAACATCTACTCCGGGCGCGGCACGATCAACCGCGGGGGTTCCCGGGCCCTGACCAACACGGTGCACCTGCGGGGGATCGACATCAAGGAACTGCAGCGCCGCACCGGCCTGTACCGGCACGACAACGGCGAGGTGACGCTGTTCCATCCCAGCCTGTACGGCCCCGGCGGCGCCGCCAACACCGACATCTTCCAGAACCCGGGGCTGCTCGAGGCGGGAACGCTGGGTCTGGCGCCGGTCAGCGGACCCTGGTACGCGACGCTCGACCTCGGGCTCCGCAAGAACATCGCGCTGGGACTGACCGAGGCCCTGCGCCTGCAACTGCGGTTCGACTTCTTCAACGTCCTGAACCGGGCCAACTTCAACGTGAGCAACTACGGGATCGGCACCCTGGGCATCACGAACCTGCACAACATCAACAGCACGCAGTTCGGCCAGGTCGTCAACACGTTCTCCGCCCGCCAGATCCAGGTGGGCATGAAGATCGAGTTCTAGAATTCCGATTTCAGCCGTTCGCCAACGGGCCGCCTCCGGGCGGCCCGTTTCTCTTATTCGAGGCCGAAGCTCCGCTCCGCCAGGTCGACGATGTGGCGGCCGATGACGAGCGAGCACGTCGCCCCAGGAGACGGCGCGTTCAAGACATGTATGGTTCCTGGCCCCTGCTCGATCCGAAAGTCGTCGACGAGCGCGCCGCCCGGTGTCACGGCCTGGGCGCGGACCCCGGAGCCTCCCGGCGCGAGATCCTCGGCCGTCACCTCCGGGATCAGGTGCTGCAGGCTCCGGACGAAGCCGCTCTTCCGGAACGAACGGTGCAGTTCCCTCAGTCCGGCCCGCCACTGGCGGCGCGCCATCCTCCAGAATCCCGGGTAGCCGAGGATTCCGATCACCTCGGCCGGCGAGAAGTCGCGCTTGCGGTACCCTTCCCGCTTCGTCGCCAGGACGGCGTTGGGGCCGGCCTCCACGTACCCCTTCATCGTCCGCGTGAAGTGGACGCCCAGGAACGGGAACGCCGGATCCGGAACGGGATAGATCAGGCCCCGGACCAGGTGTTCCCTTTCCTTCTCCAGCGTGTAGTATTCCCCCCGGAACGGAATGATCCGCAGCCCGGGGGCCACGCCCATCATGCGGGCGACCACGTCGGAATGGAGGCCCGCACAGTTGACCAGGAAGCGAGTCCGAACCTCGCCGCCCGTGGTTTCCAGGACTGTTTCCCCGCCGCGCCGGACGACGCGCGACAGCCGCGTGTCGAAACGGACCTCACCGCCCATCGCCCGGACCCTGTCCAGATAGACCGCGGCGACCCGGCGGAAGTCGACGATGCCGGTCCCCGGCGCCCACAGGGCCCGGATCGCCGCCGCGTGCGGCTCGATCTCGCGGGCGCGCTCCGAACCGACCATCTCGAGCCCCTCCACGCCGTTCGCCGTCCCGCGCTCCAGGAGCAGGTCCAGTCGCGGCAGCTCGTCGGCGCGCGTCGCGACGATCAGCTTGCCGCACGTCCGTACGGGAACGTCGTTCTCGACGCAGAACCGGGTCATCGCCGCCCGGCCTTCCACGCAAAACCGCGCCTTGAAGGAACCCGGCCGGTAATAGATGCCGGAGTGAATGACGCCGCTGTTGTGCCCGGACTGCTGCGAGGCCGGATGGGGGTCCTTCTCGACGACGGCCACCTTCAGCCGCGGATGCCGCTCCAGCAGATGCATGGCCGTCGACAGGCCGACGAGGCCCGCGCCGATCACGGTCACGTCATGGGGCGGGGCGTTCGACACGGACGGATGCGGGGTCAGTCGTCGGTGGGGTCTTCCCCGAAGCCGACGCCGGCGGGATGGCGGATGGTGGCGCCGGGGCGCTCCACCCGGACGTCCAGGGACCGCCGGCCGCCGCCTTCGGAACGGTAGTAGAGCGTGTACAGGCCCCCGAGGCGCGTGGCCAACGCTTCGGCCGGGGCGGAGAACCCCGCGTCCCCGGCGTCGTAGAAACCGCCGCCGCTCTCCTCGGCCATGGATCGCCAGCGGTCCCGCTGCTGCTCGTAGACGGCTTCCATGCCGGCCGCCATCCCCGCCAGCGCCCCGCGGAACTGCGCGCTCGCCCGCGGCCCGCCCGTCGCCGCGCCCAGCCCGCCGCTGACACCCTCGAAGTTGTCGACCGCCAGGACATACAACGGCATGGCGGCGACGCGCAGGACGCGCCGGAAGTCCTCGATCCCCCGCTCGCTGCCGACGTCGACGCCGTCGGTGACGACGATGAGGGCGCCGCGCGGCGTGCCGGCCTCCAGCAGCGCGACGAACGCCGCCGTGGCGGCGTCGATCAATCGGTTCGTGGGACGGCCCGTCGGCGCGAGCGCGTCGATGGCGGCGTCGACCGCCACCCGGTCCGCCGTCAGGCCCACCCGCGGCACGGGGTCGGTCTGCGCTTCGACGAGCATCACCGGGTGCGCGTCGTCCAGCGCCCCGACCAGGTTCCGGAGCTCGGCGCGCGTCCGGCCGACGTCGGAGTCCTGGCGCGGGCTCGAATCCACGACGATCGCGACGTGGACGGGTTCGTCCGGGGCCTGGAGCCGCTCGACCACGACCCGGCGGCCGCCGTCGCGAACGACGAAGTCACGGATTTCGAGATCGACGACGGGATGTCCGTCCGATCCGGTGACGGCGATGGGGACGGCGACGACCTCCTGCGCCGGGGCCGGGGCCGCCGTCAGCAGCAGGCAAACGCCTGGGATCAGCCAGCGCACGATGGGACAAGGTTAGCAGGAAACGGCCGGACGCTACCCGAAGAACAGGTTGCACCAGAACAGCGCGGCCAGGAATCCCGTGAAGTCGGCGGCCAGACAGGCGGCGAGCGTGTGGCGGACGGCCCGGACGCCGACGCTGCCGAAATAGACCGCCAGGATGTAGAACGTGGTATCGGTACTCCCGGTCATGGTCGAGACCAGGTACCCGGTGAACGAGTCGGGACCGTTGGCCGTCATCGCCTCGGTCATGACCGCGAACGCGCCGGATCCGGACAGGGGCCGGACGAACGCCACCAGAAAGCCCTCGGCGGGCACCGATGTCCAGCCGGTCAGCCCGCTGGACAGCAACTCGAGAGCGCCCGACGCCCGGAACATCCCGACCGCCACGAGAATCGCCACCAGGTAGGGAATGATCATCACCATGATCTGGAATCCCTCGCGGGCCCCGGCGATGACCGACTGGTAGACGTTGACGCGCCGGCCCACGCCGGCCAGGACGATGACGCCCATCAGCACGGGCAGGAGCCACGACGCCAGGATGCCGCGCGCGAACTCCCAGACCCCGACGTCGGTGTCGCCGGAACGGAACTCGGCCACGATCCCGATCGCGATCACGACCAGGAAGAGACCGAGCAGGATCTTGCCGCCCGGCGAAGTCCTCTTCTCGATCTTGGCGATCGATTCCGCCTCGTCCATGCCCTTGATGAAGTCCCCCGCGTTTCCTTCCTCGGTCACCGTCGGGTAGCGATCCATGGCGAAGCGGGCGCGCCGCCCGAGCAGCAACGCCACCGTCACGCCGACGACGGTCGACGACGCCGTGGCCAGCATGGTCGGCAGCATGATCCCGGCCGGATCCAGCGACCCCATGCTGGCGCGCACCGCGATGGCGCCGAGCGGCAGGACCGCCACGCCGGACGTGTTCATCGCCAGGAACAGCGCCATCGAGTTGGTGGCCACTCCCGGCCGCGTGTTGAGCTTGTTCAGCTCCTGCATGGCCTTCAGACCGAACGGCGTCGCCGCGTTGACCAGGCCCAGCATGTTGGCCGACACGTTCATCATCATCGCGGCCATGGCCGGGTGTCCGGCGGGGATCTCCGGGAACAGGCGCCGCGTGACGGGTTCGACGAGGCGGGCGATGAAGGCCATGAAACCCGCGTCGCGCAGGACGCGGAACAGGCCCAGCCACAACGCCATCAGTCCCAGGAGACCGATGGCGATCTCCACGGCGCTGTTGGCGCTGGCGACGCCCGCGTTCATCACCTCCGGCATCGTGCCGTAGAAGGCGGCGAACACCACCGAGCCGGCGATCAGCGCTATGAAGATCGCATTCAGCAACGCGGGAACCTCACCCGTCCAGTGTCCGGTCTCCAGGTCCAGAACTGGACCCTGAGCCGAAGATCGGACCGATTTGTTCGGCTCCGGCCGCGGCCCGGAGCCTCCGCGCCGCTACCAGGCGGGCGACCAGGGCTTCGACGACGCCGCGTCCTTGTCGCGCAGCCGCGAATCGACGCCGGCGTCGATCTCCAGCTTCCGCGCCGCGAGCCAGAGAAAATCCGACAGGCGGTTCAGGTAGGCGATGACCATCGGATCGACCGCCTCGCCGGCGTCGGCGAGCCGGACCGCGGCGCGCTCCGCGCGCCGGCAGACGGCGCGGCCGACATCCACGGCGGCCGCCGCGGCGTCTTCCCCGGCGACCGTCCAGTCGGCCGGCCCCGGCATACCGGCTTCCAGCGACCGAATCCGCGCGTCCAGGTCCTGGAGCCGGGACGCCTCGATCTCGGGCGGACCCGCCTCGGAACCCGGCGCCGCCGCCACCGACGCGCCGACGCGAAACAGGACCTTCTGGAGATGCTTGAACGTGCTCTTCGCGTCCGGGTCGCGGCATATCGAACGCGCCAGGCCCAGTTGCGAGATCAACTCGTCGACGGTCCCGTAACACTCGACGCGCAGGCTCGCCTTCGAAACCCGAACCCCGCCGGCCAGGTCCGTCTGTCCACGGTCGCCTCGACCCGTCACGATCGTCATCGTTCGACCTCCTTCATCGCCCGGCCACTCGGCGAGGCGCACCATCACGACCGCCTCGAAACGTTCCGGAAAGTTCGCCCGGTCCCGGTCGGATCGTACCAGAGGCCGCCGGCGGTGGACAGCCCGCGCATCCTTGCGGGTTTCGTCCCGCGCCCGGTGCGGGCGGGCGGGCCTCGCGCGCGAAAACCGTAGTACACTGACGGGTTGGGTTGCACGCCGTTTCGCGAACCGACAGTCCCATGGAGCAGGTGGAGCAGAACGTCATCAGGCTGAGGCGCGGGTTCGACATCCGCATGTTCGGAGAGGCCGAGCCGCGGTACCTGGATCGGCCCCCGGCCGCGCTCTACGCCTTGAAGCCGACCGATCTGCACGGTCTGGCGCCGATCCCCAAGCTGCACGTGAAGGAAGGCGACGAGGTCCGCGCCGGCCAGCCCGTCTTTTTCGACAAGGGGATGCCCGACGTGCAGTTCTCCTCCCCGGTCAGCGGCGAGATCGTGGAGGTACGGCGGGGCGCCAAGCGGGCCGTCCGCGAGGTGGTCATCCTGGCCGACGCCCGGATGACGTTCCAGGAATACCCGACGGCGGACCCCGCTTCGGTTTCGCGGGAGCGGGCCGCGGCGCTCCTCAGAGAGTCCGGGGCCTGGGTGCTGATCCGGCAGCGTCCCTACAACGTCGTTCCCGACCCGTCGCGGGTCCCGCGCGACATCTTCGTCTCCTGCTTCGACACGGCGCCGCTGGCGCCCGATGCGGGCATGCTGATCGAGGGGCGCGAGGAGGCCTTTCGGGCCGGGCTGCGCGTCCTCGGCCGCCTGACCGACGGCGCCGTCCACCTGGGCGTCCGGACCGACTCCCCGCCCGTGTTCCGGAAGGCCGAGGGCGTCGAGGTCCACGTCTTCTCCGGCCCCCACCCGGCGGGCGCCGTCGGCGTCCAGATCCATCACACGCGGCCGATCAACAAGGGTGATACGGTCTGGACGCTCAGGCCGCAGGACGTCGCCCTGATCGGGCGGCTGTTCACCGCCGGAGTCTTCGACGCCGAGCGCACGGTGGCCATTACAGGCGAAGAGATCCGGGAATCGGGCTATGTCCGGACCCGGCTGGGCGCCTCGATCCAGACCCTCGTCGACGGAAACACGCGGCACGATCACGTTCGATACATCAGCGGCGACGTCCTCACCGGAACGCGTATCGAGCCGGACGGCTTCCTGGGCCTCTTCGACGACCGGGTCACCGTGATCGAGGAGGGCGACACGCCGGAGTTCATGGGATGGCTCCTGCCCTCCTACGCCCGGCCCAGCATGTCCCGCACGTTCCTGTCGACGTTCTTCCCGGACAGGAAGTTCCACGTCAACACGAACATGCACGGCGAGTTGCGCGCCTACGTGATGACGGGCCAGTACGAGCGCGTCGTCCCGATGGACCTGCACCCCCAGCACCTGATCAAGTCGATCATGGTCGGCGACTTCGACCAGATGGAAGGGCTCGGCATCTACGAGGTCGTTGAAGAGGACCTGGCGTTGTGCGAGTTCGTCTGCACGTCCAAGCAGCCGGTGCAGCGGATCCTGCGGGAGGGGCTCGACGCGCTCCGCGTCGAGGGTTAGCACGATGACGGGGCGCCGACGGTGAAGATCTTCCGATCCATCCTGAAAGTGGCGAAGCCGCACTTCGAGAAGGGCGGCCGGCTCGAGAAGCTCTACAACGCCTACGACGCCTTCGAGACGTTCCTGTTCGTGCCGGGCGAGTCCACCCCGGGCGGCGCGCACGTCCGCGACGGGATCGACCTGAAGCGCACGATGTTCACCGTGGTCATCGCCATGGCGCCCTGCCTCGTGTTCGGGATCTGGAACGTCGGGCACCAGCATTACCTCGGCGTCGGAGAGTTGACGGGCGTCTTCGAGGGTTTCACCGCCAAGTTGCTGTATGGGGCGCTGCGCGTCCTGCCGATCGTCGCCGTCACCTACTTCGTCGGCCTCAACACCGAGTTCGCGTTCGCCGTGCTCCGCGGCCACCCGGTCAACGAGGGCTTCCTGGTCACCGGCATGCTGATTCCCCTGATCGTCCCGCCGACGATCCCGCTGTGGATGGTCGCGCTGGCCACGGTCTTCGCCGTCGTCATCGGGAAGGAGGCTTTCGGCGGGACCGGCATGAACATTCTCAACGTCGCCCTGACGGCGCGCGTCTTCCTGTTCTTCGCCTACCCGACCTACATTTCCGGCGACCAGGTCTGGGTGGCGGGCAATCCCGAGGAGTTCGTGGACGGCTACTCCGGCGCCACCCCGCTCGGGGTGGGTTACATCGACGGCATGGACGGACTGGCCGCCGCCGCGCCGTTCACCTACGACTTGAGGAACATGGTCCTGGGAACGATTCCGGGATCGATCGGCGAGACCTCGGCCATCGCCGTGGGCCTGGGCGCCCTCGTGCTGATCGCCACAGGCGTCGGAAGCTGGAAGATCATGGCCAGCGTCCTGGCGGGCACGGTCACGGCCAGTTCCCTGCTCACGGCGCTGAATATCACCCCGTTCCAGGGAGTCCCGGCCTATTATCATCTGTTCATGGGCGGCATGCTGTTCGCCACGGTCTACATGGCGACCGACCCGGTGACAGCCGCCCAGACCGAAAAGGGGAAGTGGATCTATGGATTTCTCATCGGCGTATTCGGGATCGTGATCCGCGTGCTGAACCCGGCCTACCCGGAAGGCTTCATGCTCGCGATCCTGCTGATGAACGTGTTCGCGCCGACGATCGACCACGTCGTCGTCCAGTCCAACATCAAGCGGAGGGCCGCGCGTGTACTCCAATAGGTACACCCTGGCCTATGCGACGGGCGTGACCGTGTCCGTCGCCGTCGTGCTCGCGCTGGCGTCGAGCAGCCTCCGCGGCCTGCAGGCGGCCAACGTGCGCCGCGCGCAGCAGATCGCGATTCTCGAGACCGTGATGACCGACGTGAACCCGGAAACGCTCGACGCGGACTACGCCGCCTACGTCGACGAGCGCGTCCTCGACTACTCGGGACGGCCGGTCGACGGGGTGGCCACGGTCGACGTGGACGTGCGGGCCGAGCTTCGCACCTCGCCCGAAGACCGGCTGTATCCCGTGTACGTCTACGCGCGCGACGGAGAGACGCGCTACATCGTGCCGATCGAGGGCAACGGGCTGTGGGGCGGCATCAACGCCTTCCTCGCCCTCCAGGCCGACCGCGACACCATCGCGGGCGTGGTCTTCGATCACGAGACCGAGACGCCGGGACTGGGCGCCGAGATCGCGACGGCCGAATTCCAGGACCGGTTTCGGGGAAAGCGGCTGTTCGCCGACGGGGGCGCGTTCGCATCCGTCGAGGTCCTGAAGGGCGCGGGCAACGACGTCGCCGGCGATCCGCACCGGGTGGACGGGCTGACCGGCGCGACCATGACGACGCGCGGAGTGACCGAGATGTTCCGTGACGGGCTTTCGCTGTACAACAACGTCTTCCAGGGGATGGACCCATGAGCACGGTCGCGGTCGAGGAACCCCGCCCCATCGTCGCGGAGCCGAAGGAGCCGCTGCTTTCGAAGAAGAACCGGCGGCTGGTATCGGACCCGTTCGGCGACAACAACCCCATCACCGTCCAGGTCCTGGGCATATGCTCGGCCCTGGCGATCACGACTCAGTTGGCGAACGCGCTGGTCATGGCCGTGTCGGTGACGTTCGTCATCTGTTGCTCGAGCGTCCTGATCTCGCTGCTCCGCGCGACGATTCCGCCCCGGGTCCGGATGATCATCCAGTTGCTGGTGATCGCGGGCCTGGTCGTGTTCGTCGACCAGATCCTCCAGGCGTTCCTCTTCGACGTGGCCCAGGAGCTGAGCGTCTACATCGGCCTGATCATCACGAACTGCATCGTCATGGGCCGACTCGAGGCGTTCGCGATGGCCAACCGCCCGTGGCAGTCGTTTCTCGACGGCGTGGGGAACGGCGCCGGCTACGGCGCCATCCTCGTCGTCGTCGCCTTCTTCCGGGAACTGTTCGGCTCCGGAACGCTGCTGGGTTTCCAGGTGGTTCCGCAATTCGTATACGACCTCGGCTACGTGGACAACGGCGTCATGCTGACGCCCGCCGCCGCCATGTTCCTGATCGGCGGTTTCATCTGGGTGCAGCGGGCGCTCCGGCCGAAGCTGACCGACGTGAGTTGAAGCCATGGAACTCGTCAACATCTTCGTGCGATCGGCGTTCATCGAGAACATGGTCCTGGCCTACTTCCTGGGCATGTGCTCGTTCCTGGCCGTTTCGAAGACGGTGAAGACCGCGGTCGGCCTGGGCGCGGCCGTGATCTTCGTCCTGAGCATCACCGCGCCGCTGAACTGGGTGATCTATACGTTTCTGTTGCGGGACGGGGCCCTCGGGTTCCTCGGGCCGGCCTTCGCCGAGGTGGACCTGACGTTCCTGCGGTTCATCGTCTTCATCGCGGCCATCGCCGCCGCCGTGCAACTGGTCGAGATGGTCGTGGAACGCTACTTCCCCCGGCTCCATGTCTCGCTGGGCATCTTCCTGCCGCTGATCACGGTCAACTGCGCCATCCTCGGGGGATCCCTGTTCATGGTGCAGCGGCAGTACGCGTTCAGCGAGACCGTGGTCTTCGGCGCGGGATCGGGCTTCGGGTTCTTCCTGGCCATCGTGGCCATCGCCTCGATCCGCGAGAAGCTGCGCTACTCCAACATCCCCGCGCCGCTGCGCGGCCTGGGCATGGCGTTCATCATGACCGGCCTGATGGGACTGGCCTTCATGAGCTTCGCCGGGATCAGCCTGTAGGAGCCCGTGGTGAAACCGCTTCCGTGCTCGAAGAACCGTTCTCTTGGGCTGACGCCTCGCCTGACGGCTCGTTGTCCATCCGCGGCGAGGAACGCCGCGGATGCCACGGGGCATGCAGCGGAGTTTTCCGTCGGTGTCAGGGCCGGGCGCGCTCCGGCGCGACGCCGCGTTACGCCGCAGGCCGTTGGAGCACGATGATCTTCACCGTCACC
>JAJEDW010000194.1 GCA_022821265.1 Acidobacteriota bacterium | reverse complement strand
CGTGACTCTTCCACTGAGTTACTCCCGCCAGAGCCCACGACCAGGGTTGAACTGGTGACCTCGTCCTTACCAAGGACGCGCTCTGCCACTGAGCTACGTGGGCGCGAATCCGACACGGCCAGCATGCGCCGGCGCCGCAATGCTCGCCCTCGAATTGACAGGGGAGGGTTCGAACCTCCGTAGCCCGCAAGGAGCGCCAGATTTACAGTCTGGTGCGTTTAACCACTCCGCCACCTGTCCGAAGCGCGTCCCGCCGATTCGGGACTCCGGCGCGACGGGCCCGACGCCCGCGCCCATGAGCTGGCGAAGGGAATCGAACCCCCGACCTGCTGATTACAAATCAGCTGCTCTACCAGCTGAGCTACGCCAGCGACAAATATGCCAACTTAGCACAGACACCCAAGTGTTTCAATCCCTCCGGAACGCGCTCGACTCGCCCGGAGCCGGCGCCTCCCGACGCTGGCGCACGACCTCGTAGAGGGCCACGCCGGCGGCGACCGACACGTTCAGCGAGGCCACCCGGACGCGCACGGGCAGGTGGACGCGAACGTCGCACTCGGAGCCGACCACGGGCCGGATCCCACGGTGCTCCCCGCCGAGGACGAGCGCGACCGGAACGGTGTAGTCGAACCCGGTCCAAGCCTCGGGCGCCGTCGGGTCCAGCCCGACCACCCATAGCCCCCTCTTCTTCAACGTCTTGAGAGCGTTGACCACGTTGCCGACGCGGGCGACGGGCACGTGCTCGATGGCCCCGGCCGAAGTCTTGGCCACCGTGGCGGAGAGCGGGGCGCTGCGTCGCGCCGCCACGATCACCCCCGACGCCCCGGCCGTCTCGGCCGTGCGGATCACGGCGCCCAGGTTGCGCGGATCCTGCACCTCGTCCAGAACCACGAACAGAGCGGGCGGTCCGGAACGTTCCGCACGGGCCACGAGCGACTCCAGCGACACGTAGCCCCTGGAACCCGTGATCGCCACGACGCCCTGGTGGGCCGCGGACGGCGACAACCTGTCCAGGACCGCGCGCGTGTCCCGCCGCACGGGAATCTCCCGCGTCCGGGCCTCGTCGAGAACACGCCGGAGCCCTTCGGACAGCGATCCGCGAGCCACGTGGATGCGTTCGATCACCCGGTCTCCCGACACCAGCGCCTCGTAGACCGGGCGCGGGCCGGCGATGGGCTCACCGTCCATAGTGTTCCAGGAAAGCCGCCACGCGGTCTCGGCAGCGAACGATGCCCCGGATTCCAAGCCGGGCGCCGGTTTCGACCAGGGGAATCAGCTTGTCCAGTTCCGGCCCCGAGCCGCGCGCGGTCAGGGCCACCCGAACCGGATGAAAGAGCCGGCGCCCCTTGAGGCCGGTCGATTGCTTCAGCCGTTGGGCCACCGCCCTGAAGTCCTCGATCGCCAGGTAATCGCGGGCGTCGAGCTCGCGCCCAAGCTCGCGAATCAGGTCCAGGACGCCGCCCTCCGCCGCCACCGCCCTGCAGTCGGCGGAATCCTCGACCGGAAACGCGAGCACGTCGTCCAGCGACGGCGCGACCTCGGATGGGACGTCCACGCCGGCAACCAGCGTGTCGATGACCGCCCGCACCCACTCGGCCCTTCGATGGCCGTTCGGATCCTCGTCCGGATCCGGCAGGTACCCGGCCGGCTTCAGGGCGCGGGCGATCCGGTCCGGCAGGTCCGGACTCTCGCGCAGATAACGGCGATTGATGAAGCGAAGCTTGCCGAAATCGAAGACGGCCGGGCTCCTGTGGACGCGGTCGAGCCGGAACTCGCGCACCAGCCGAGCGGGCGGAACGATCTCGCTGCCTTCCGCGCCCGGCGACCAACCGAGCAGGGCGACATAGTTCATGAGCGCTTCGGGCAGATACCCGACGTCGCGAAGCTCGGCGATGGAAGTGGCGCCGTGGCGCTTGCTCAACCGCGTCCGGTCCGGACCCAGGACGGTCGACAGATGAGCGAATCGCGGCATGTCGAAGTCGAGTGCCTCGTAGATCAGCACCTGTTTCGGCGTGTTCGAGAGATGGTCGTCGCCGCGGATCACGTCGGAGATCTTCATGAGAGCATCGTCGACGACGACCGCGTAGTTGTAGGTCGGCGTGGCATCGGACCTCAGAAGAATGGGATCGCTGATGACATCGGTCGAAAAGCGCGTCCGGCCGTGCACGACGTCATCGAACTCGACGGCGCCGTCCCGGACTTCGAGACGGACGACAGAGGCTTCGCCGGCGCCGATCCGCCCATCGACCTCCTCGGACGTCAGCCCCCGGCACGTCCCGGGATACTTCCACTGAAGACCGCTGGCGCGCTCGGCGTCCGCCTGCCGCTTGAGCGCGTCCTCGGAACAGAAGCAGCGATAGGCCTTCCCCTCCGACAGCAGTCGCCCGGAAAGGTCACGATAGATTGCGCCGCGCTCGGACTGGCGATACGGACCGTACGGGCCGCCCGTATCCGGGCCCTCGTCCCAGTCCATGCCGAACCACCGGAGGTCGCGATAGATCGTCTGCTCGAAGCGTTCGTCCGAGCGCGCCGCGTCGGTGTCCTCGATTCTGAGAACGAACACGCCCCCGCGCTGCCGGGCAAACAGCCATGCGAACAATCCGGTCCGCAGGTTGCCGACGTGGAGCAGCCCCGTGGGACTCGGACAGTAGCGGACGCGGATCGCGCCCTCGTCGGCGGCCGTCATGAGTCGGCGAACACCAGCGCGACGGCCTGCGCGGCAATGGCCTCCCCGGATCCGACGGCGTCGAGACCCTCCATCGTCTTGGCCTTGACGTGGACATCGGCGGCGGCGATTTCCAGCGCTTCCGCAATCGAGGCTTTCATGGCTGGAAAGTAGTCCAGGAGCCGGGGACGCTCGGCAAAGATGTTGGAATCGATGTTCCCGATTCGGTAGCCGGCGTTTCGAACCCGGGCCGCCGCGCCCTCGAGCAGCCGCCGGCTGTCCGCTCCGCGGTAGCGCCGATCGGTGTCCGGGTACAGCTCTCCGATATTGCCGAGCCCACAGGCTCCGAGCAGGGCGTCGATGATCGCGTGGAGCAGCACGTCGCCGTCGGAATGTCCCTCCAAGCCCCGGTCGAACGGGATGGGAACGCCGCCCAGGACGAGACGGGAACCGGGCGCGAGGCGATGGACGTCGTATCCGATGCCGATCCGTGCTCTCACTCGGCCGGCGCTCTCTCTTCTTCCACGAGGAACCGCGCCACCATCAGATCCGCGGGACGCGTGATCTTGATATTCCATTCCGACCCTTGAACGAGCGTCACCGACTGACCCATCCGCTCCACCAGGCTCGATTCGTCGGTCCCGTAGTAGCCGGCGCGCCGCGCGTCGTCGAAGGCGTCGATCAAGAGGCCGGTCCGGAACACCTGCGGCGTCTGAACCAGCACGAGACGTTCGCGCCGGAGCGTCGACTTGACCACGTCGCGCTCGACTTCCTTCACCGTGTCGGTCACGGGATGAGCCAGAATGGCCGCGCCCGTGCGTTCCGCCGCCTCGATCACGCGTCCGATGTCGTCCAGGCTCACGAACGGACGCACGCCGTCATGGACCGCCACCAGGTCCGTGCCCGGCTCCACGTTCTCGAGTCCGATCGCCACCGAGTCCTGGCGCCGCTCGCCGCCCTCGACGGCAGTGACCGGTTTCGACAATCGGGCGTCCTCGACCATGCGCCGCACTTCGTCGACGGAATCCTGCGGCGAAGCGACGACGATGTGATCGATCGCCGTCGAGGCGTCGAACTTGCGCAGCGTGAGAATCAGGATCGGTACGCCTTCCAGCGCCAGAAACTGCTTGGGCCGATCGGCCCGCATTCGACGGCCCGCGCCGGCGGCGGCAATGATCACGCCGACTTTGGACTTGTTCGACATGACAGGCGACCGGTCAGGCCGGGCACGGGGAATCGCGCCATCGACGGGCGGCGTGCGGCTTCATTTGGCCTGGGCGCCGGCCGTCGGGCGTTTGGTGGTCCGCTCGGCGCGTTCCGCGCGTTCGGCGCGCTCCGATCCGTTCCGTTCCTCGCGCGGAGGATCGTCGCGGTTCTCGTCGAAACGCCCGAAGATCATCTTGCCGGCCGTGGTCTGCAGAACGCTGGTCACCGAGGTCTCCACGGTCTTGCCGATCATCTTGCGCGCATTGTCGACCACGACCATGGTCCCGTCGTCCAGGTAGGCGACACCCTGATTGAATTCCTTGCCTTCCTTCAGGATGAAGACCTTCATGCTCTCGCCGGGAAGATAGATGGGCTTGAGCGCATTCGCCAACTCGTTGATGTTGAGCACCTGGACGCCCCGGAGCTGGGCCACCTTGTTGAGGTTGAAGTCGTTCGTGACGATCTTGCCGTCGATGTCCCGCGCCAGCTCGATGAGCTTCATGTCGACGTCGGCCACGGCCGGGTAGTCGTTCTCGACGAACTGGACCGTGACGCCCGACGCGTTCCGAATCTTCTGGAGGATGTCGAGACCGCGGCGCCCGCGATTGCGCTTGAGGCTGTCCTGCGAGTCCGCCACCTGCTGCAGTTCCCGAAGCACGAAGTGCGGGATGACGAGTACGCCGTCCAGGAACCCGGCGTCGCAGATGTCGGAAATCCGGCCGTCGATGATGACGCTCGTGTCCAGGATCTTGTATTCCTGTTTCGCGGGGCGCTCCGCACCGAAGATGCCGCCCAGCGCCGACAGGTTGAGCAGTTGGCCCTTGTTGGCGCCCACCACCAGCCCGACGTAGACCATCAGGGACAACACGAACAATTTGGCGAGGGACAACGCGCCGGGATCAAACGCCGTTCCGCTCAGGATCGCATTGATCATGAACGCGCCGACGATTCCCAGGATCGATCCGATGGCGGCGCCGATCAACCGCTTCAACGAAGCCCGCCGGAGGCGGTGCTCCAGAAATATGATCACCAGGGCGCTCGCCAGCGCGAGCAGGAACGTGAACGTGCCGGACAGGTCGAAGGGGCGCACGAGGAAGGCGGCGATGACCAGGACGACAACGAAGGCCGCGCGTACGATGACGATATCCAGGAAAAACTCGGGTTCCGCCGCCGGGCTGTCACCGCGCGGCGCGGGTTTCCGCCTTGTTTTCATAAGACCCTCATCGGAAGCGAGATCCTGCCTCGGCCCGCCCAAGAGATACGATTAGGCCAGGGTGGATTATAGACGATGGACACGCCGATGGATAGCGTCGGCCCGGACGCGCAGCCGGAATCCGAACCGGGGACGCCGGCGGGCCGTTCAATCCCGGGGCGGTTCGCGGCGGTCGGCGGACTTCTCGATCCAGAAACCCACCGCGCCGACGGCTGCGGTAAACACGAACACCACGCCGATCACGATCAGGACGAATCCCCACTCCACCGACCGGATCAACTCACCGATCATCGTGCGCCTCCGCGAGCCGGATCACGGATCAGAAGGAATTGCCGAGGAACGGCAGCATGCGGCCGAAATAGATGACCCCGAACCAGAGGGCCATCGAGGACGCCGCGATCACGCGTCCCCGCAACGGCGCATCCTGTCCGGCCTTCAGGTTCCACGCATCATCGAAGATGGTGAAGTAGATCGCGTTCACCCCGGCGATCACGATCAGCAGCACCTTGAAGTAGAAGGACACGTTCTGCGTGTATTGCCCGGGCGTGGCGATGAAGAACAGCATGCCGGTCACGGTGTTCAGGGCGAACCCGAGCACTCCCCACGGAAGCAGCCGGTGCAGCGCCGGAAACGCGAGGGTCTTGCCGACGCCCAGCATACGGAGGTTCACGACGAGCACGACACCGAACAGCAGGCCCAGGCCGATGAAATGGAGCGTCTCGCTCACCGTCCAGGCCCATGTGGCCGCCACGAACCAGTCCGCCACGGCCGTGCTCCAGTTGAAGGCCGCGGCCGCCGCCTCGGCCTCGCCGGCGGCGCGGATCTCCACGTGGTTGATCACACCCCCCAGGCTCGCCGTCCGCGCCATCAACCCGCACGAGATCAATGCCAGCACGAGCACGGCCGAAACGTTCCAGTTCGTCGTTCGCCCCAACCGCCGGTACTGCCACAACCCGAACCACGCGACGGCCGCGGTGGCCTGCATGACGGTGAACGCCAGCAGGGCCGCGTCCTGGTGCCTGAGAACCAGCGCCTCGTCGTAGCTCGCGCCGTCGGCGATCACCTCGTCGGCCATGTTCCCGGTCACATACGCCGGAATCGTCAGGAACCCGATAACGAGAAAGACGCACAGGCCGGCGCGCCGCAACTCGTCGCTGCGCGCGAAGAGCGCGGCGATGAAGAAGCCCAGCCCCAGGATGAGACCGATCGTCGGAAAGTGGTTCAACAGGATGTGAGCGTACGCGAGGTTCATGTCCGAAGTCCGAACTTCACGGAGTCTATCAGCCGGTGTTGAAACTGTACATGGCCGCGCGGGAGCGGCCACCGGTTACCGCGGAGGATAGTAGACGCTGTCGACGGGTTGCGGTTCCGTCAGGTAATCCTGGTCCTTGAACGGATATGACGGGCGGGCCATGGAATTGATGAACGCGGACAGGTGCTGCGCTTCCTCGTCCGTGGTGCTCCCGGGATCCATGTACGGCATCATGTAACGGATGATGCCGGCCAGCGTGTAGATGCGGGACGCGCCGGCCCCGTCGTTCCACGAGTCGGGACCCCAGAGGGGCCCCGCCTTCTTCGTCCCGATCTGGACGCCCTGCCCGTCCTCGCCGTGACAGTTCGTGCACCGCTCCATGAATATGGCTTCCCCGAGCTTCGCGTCGAGCTGATCCATCGGCAAGCGGTTTTCCTCGGCGATCGTGTTGCGCCGCCTCCAGGGCGGATTCTCCCCCGGCTCGAACCCCCGCGACAGCCAACGGAGATAGGCGGCGATGGCCAGGACCTCGGGCGTCTCGGGCGTCGGAAGGACATGATCGTCCATGGCCGGAAGCGCCGACGCGATCAGTCCCGTGGAGTTCTGGCTGCGAAAGAAACAGCCGACGATGCGGTCCTCGATCGTGAAATCCCGTCCGGCGCGCCGGTTGTACTCGGGGAACATGGCGGTCACGCCCACCAGCGGGAGCGCCCGCTCGCGCTGCCCGGCGTTGATGTGGCAGTTGTTGCACGAAACACCGCCGGCGGTCAGGTGTGGCGCCTCGCCGGGCGTGTCGGTGAAAAGCCGGAAACCCCACCGGATCTGCTCGGCGCTCTCGGAGCGTCCGAGCGTCGGATCCTCGAGGGGATTGTTGGGCACGTCCCACGCCGTGACCATCGTGGTGGACGACGAGACGAGGGGTGCCGGAAGCTTTCCCAACGAGGGATCGAGAGGATCGACATCCGCGCAGGCGCCGATTCCGGCGGCGGCCACCAACGTCAGCAGTGGGGAGCGGCGGCCCATCAGGTTTGCGAGTATAATCCGGCGCGAAACGTCGGTACAAGACACGGAGGGTCTCATGCAGCGGAATCGTACGAGGCCGCGCGTGGCGCGGCGATCCTTCCTCGGCCGGCTGGCCGCAGGGTCCACCGCCTTCGGCGCCGCGTTCGCGGCGGGCGGCGCCGCCGGCGCGCCGCAGACCGGATCGATCGGGAGCGACTGGAAGCCCGGGCTTCACGCCATCGACGACTGGCTGGACCGGATGCCCGGCCGCCACCGGTTCGTCGTGGACAACGTCACGGCCGCCGGTTTCGGCGCGGCCATGGCCTATGCGAACAACTTCTTCGAGGTCAACAGGAACGCGTACGATCTGGAATACGACGACGTCGCGGTCGTCCTGTTGGCGCGCCACTTCTCGACGCCGTTCGCCTTCAACGACGCCATGTGGCAGAAATACGGCGCCGCCTGGGCCGGGCCGATCGATTTCAACGACCCGCGAACCGGCGCACCGCCCACGGCCAACCTCTATAACGCCGGCTCCGTGCCCGGCCTGGGCAACCGGGGGCTGACGCTGGACGCGATGTTCGAGAAGGGGATGAGGGTGGCTCTGTGCGAAGTCGCCGCGCGCGGCTTCGCCGGCATGGCGGCCAGAGCGACGGACGCCGCCTCGGACGCCGTTTTCGAGGAGATCATGGACAACCGGCTGTCCGGAGTCCAACCGGTGCCGGCCGGGATCGTGGCGATCAGCCGGGCCCAGGAACGCGGGTACACGTTCAGTTATACGGCCTGACGGCCGGCTGCTGTTGCGTGCAGCAGTGGATGCCGCCGAACCCGTGCACCATGGCGGTGGCGTCCACGCCCACGACGCGGCGGGAGGGAAAGCAGGACCGTATGGTCTCCAGCGCTGTCCGGTCCTTCGCCTGGCCGAAGGTCGGCACGAGAACGGACGCGTTGCCGATGTAGAAGTTGGCATAGCTGGCCGGCAGCCGGCCTCCGCCTCCGAGGACGGGATCGGGCATGGGCAGCTTCAACACCGTGAACGGCCGGCCGGCCGCGTCGACGGCGCCCTCCAGACGCCGGTGGTTGTCCTCGAGGACGCGATGATTCTCATCGGCCGGGTCGTCCTCGAACGCCGCCAGAACCGTCCTCGGCCCGACGAACCGGGCCACGTCGTCGACGTGCCCGTCGGTATCGTCCCCGGCGATCCCGCCGCCGAGCCAGACGATCCGGGACACTCCCAGGTAGTCGCCGAGCGCGCGCTCGATTTCGGCGGACGTCAGGTGCGGGTTGCGGTTGGCGTGCAACAGGCACTGTTCGGTCGTCAACAGCGTCCCCCGGCCGTCGACGTCGATCGATCCACCCTCCAGCACGATTCCGGCCCGGGACCGTTCCAGTGACAGGCGGCGGTTCAACTCCGAAGACACCGCCCCGTCCGAGGCCAGCTCCGCATACTTGTTGCCCCACGCGTTGAAATCCCACTCCACCGCGGCGACGCTCCCCGTCCCGTCGTCGACGACGAACGTGGGTCCGTAGTCCCGTATCCAGACGTCAACCGTGGGGATCACATGGAAGTCCACGCGGTGGAGCACGGCCGGGGGAAGTAGCGCCCGGGCCTCCGCTCGCCCGTCGGCGTCGTCGACGAGCAGGCCCACCGCCTGGTCCGCCGCCAGCGCCGCGGCGACCCGCGCACAGGTCACGCGGACCGCGTCCAGCAAGGGCCCGGGCCAGGTTTCCGTGTTCGTCGGCCAGACGAGCCAGGCGCGTTGCTGCGGTTCCCATTCCGCCGGCATCCGGTAGCCGCGCGGCCGTGCGGCAGGAGCGCTCATCGAGTCAGGTCGTGGTAGGTCTCCGGCCGGCGGTTCGCCAGAAAGCCCCAACCGCTCCGCGATCGATCGACCCGGTCGAGGTCGAGGTCGGCCACGAGCACCTGCTCGCGCGTTCGGGAGGCGCGGGCGATGACCTGCCCGAACGGGTCGGCCACGAAGGAACCGCCCCAGAACTTCAGGTCGCCCTCCCGGCCCACCCGGTTCACCGCGACGACGAACACGCCGTTCATCGACGCGTGGCCCCGCATCGCGTCCTCCCACCGCCGTTGCGAGAAGGGTTCCTCCCGGCGGAACTCCGGAAACCAGCCGATGGCCGTGGGATAGAACAGGATCTCGGCCCCGCGGAGCGCGTTGACGCGGGCCGCCTCCGGAAACCACTGGTCGTAGCAGATCAACGGGGCGATCGTGGCCCCCGGGGTCCGGACCTGCACGTAACCCAGGTCGCCCGGCTCGAAGTAGTACCGCTCGTAGTAGCACGCGTCGTGGGGCACGTGCATCTTGCGGTACTTGCCGACGCGCTTCCCGGACCTGTCGAAGACCAGCGTCGTGTTGTACCGCTTCCCGTTCCGCGCCCTCTCGTAGATCGAGCCCCCCACCAGGACCACGCCGCATTCTGCGGCGGCGCGCGCCAGGAACCGGGAAGTCCGTCCGGGAACCGGTTCCGCGCGGGCGTGGTGTGCGGGATCTTCCGTCCGCGCGAAATAGGGACCGGCGAAGAGTTCCTGTAGACAGACGATGCCCGCACCGAGGTCCGCGGCCTCGCGGATCCGGCGAGCCGTTTCGGCGAGGTTGCGTTCGAAATCGGCCGAGGCGCACGCCTGAACCAGTCCCACGCGCACGGCCCCCGGCCGCGACCGTACATGGCGCTCCATGATGTCCACCTGCCTGCCGCCCATCGTCGCATATTCGGGCCCATCGATGGGTGGCCTTGCTACACTACCGGAAGGGACGCGTCCCGAAACACGATGCGCCGCGCCTTTACGCGTTATCGACACGGACTGCTCGCCGGCTGCGCCTTGGCCGCGGCGCTCGCGGTCCCGGCGGCGAATCTTCTCTCCTTCCAGGGCGAGGAACCGTCCGGCTCGCTGGTGATCTACCTGGAGGACGGCCCCCTCGTGTCCGAAGCGCGGGACCGGGCGGGCGCCACGTACCTGTCGATCCTGGGACTGGCCGACCGGCTGGGGCTTCCCCACTCCCACGACGCCGATTCCGACA
>JAJEDW010000168.1 GCA_022821265.1 Acidobacteriota bacterium | reverse complement strand
GCATGGGTGTCCGTGCGCTCATCGATCCATCCTCCCTCTTCCGATGCGGAACACGCGTGGCCCGCCGGAGGGTTCCGGGCGCGGGCCGCGTCGCCGTGGGTCAGCAGTCCGTCAAGGAAGTGTACGTGACCGCGTTCATGTTAACCTTCGACGAATCCGGTTCCGAGGAGGCTCCCGATGAGCGGTCTCGCCGTCCTGCTTTCCGCCGCGCCGTGGATGGCCGCGCAGTCCGGACCGTGCGAGGCGGTCGAGGCTCTGCCCGGCGCGACCATCACGTCCATCGAGCGCGTGGCCGCCGGCGAGGCGCTCCCGGAGCATTGCCGCGTGGCCGCCGTATTGGCGCCGTCCGAGGATTCGCACATCGAAATGGAGGTCTGGCTCCCGACCGAGACCTGGAACGGCAAGTTCCTGGCGGTGGGGAACGGCGGATGGGCGGGGACCGTTTCCACGGGCGCGCTGGTGGCCGGGCTCCGCGAAGGATACGCCGCGGCATCGACCGACACGGGCCATACGGGCCCCCCGGGGGTGTTCGCCGTCGGGCATCCGGAGAAGGTCGTCGACTTCGCCTACCGCGCGATGCACGAGACCGTCGTTCAGTCCAAGGCCATCATCGAAGGCTTCTACGACCGCCCGCCGCGCCTGTCCTACTTCAGCGGGTGTTCGACCGGAGGGTGGCAGGGATTGGCCGCCGCCCAGCGCTATCCCGCCGATTTCGACGCGATCGTGGCGGGCGCGCCGGTCTATGACCGGCCCCGGCTCCACGCGTCCGAGATGTCGAAGTTCGTGGAGATCATGACCGATCCGGATCGCCTCGTTCCGCGCGCGAAGATCGAGATGATCGCCGAGGCCGTGACCGACAGTTGCGACGGCGACGACGGCGTGGTGGACGGGTTGATCGACAATCCCGAGATGTGCCGCTTCGAGCCCGCGTCGCTGGCCTGCACCGGAGCCGAAACCGACATGTGCCTGACGCCGCCCCAGGTCGCATCGTTGGAACGCGCCTATGCGCCCACGTTCACCGGCGCCGGCGAGTTCGTCTACCCGGGGCACGCCCGCGGGTTCGAGTTGGCGTGGCGGATGCCGGCGCCCGGCAGCGAGCCCCGGACGAGTCCGACCGCGAGCTTTCGATACCTGGCGCACGAGGATCCGGACTGGAATTGGCGGGAATTCGAGCTGGAAACCGATCTGACGCTGCTGCTGGAGAACGCCGGAGTCCTGGAAGCCGCCGAGGCCGATCTCGGCCCATTCCGTGACCGCGGCGGCAAGCTCATCGTCTACCACGGCTGGAACGATCCGGGACCGTCTCCGTTGAGCACGATCCGGTACTACGACCAGGTGCTGGAAACCATGGGTCCGGACCAGGGCGACTGGCTGCGCCTGTACCTGATGCCGGGCGTCGGGCACTGCCGCGGCGGCGCGGGTCCCGACCAGGCCGACTTCCTGGCCGCGATCGAGCGATGGGCCGAGTCCGGCGCGGCGCCGGACCGCATCCCGGCCTCCCGGGTACGGAACGGACAGGTGGACATGACACGGCCGTTGTGCCCCTATCCCGAAGTGGCCCGATGGACGGGCGTGGGATCGACGAACGACGCGGAGAACTTCGTCTGTGTGGCGCCCTGACATCACGATCATCATTGGGGGACTGCTGCTCGTCCAGGGGCCGGTGCTGGAGAACGACTACGTCACCGTGCATCGCAACGCGGCGCCCTGCGCGTCGGCCGGGGCGGGGTGCGGCGACCGCGTGATCGTCGCGCTCGGCGCGGTGGACTTCGAAGGAACCCGAATGGAGCGCGGCGACGTCCGCGTGTTCGACGCCGGCGAAAGCTACGCCGAGCCGGACGGGGAGGATTTCGTCGAGGTCGCGCTCAAGGTCGACCGCCCTCCGGTGAGGACGACCGCTCGAACGATCGTGCCGGCGAACTACAACGTCATACACCATGAGGGCGAGCGCTTCCGGGTGATCGAGGGCCGACTGCGGCCGGGCGACGCGCGCGACCGCCATACGCATAACCAGCGATTGATCATCTATCTCAACGCCGCGCGGCTGCGCCAGTTTCCCGATGGGGAACCGGAGAGACTGACGGAATTCATCACCGACGACATCCGGTTCTCCGAACCGACGACCCACTCCATGGTCAATGTCGGCGACGTTCCGGTGCGCAACATCGTGATCGAGCTGAAGCCCTGAGTCGGCAGAAACTTTGAATCCGGCACGCGGTGGAATATCGTGTGTGGCCGAGAACATCCCACGGCGGCGTATCGTTTACGAACGGAACGGGAAGAGTGAACACGGGGGGGATCCGGCGTCGAGGGCCGCGATTCCTTCATGGGTTCCGCGGCCGAGGACCGGTGGACTGAACCGTGTTTTTGATAGAGTGGAGGCGATTCGAACCCATGCGACACACGCGCAGCAGACTCTTGATCGCGGCCGTTTCGTCCGTCGCCGCGCTTCTGGTCCTGGCTCCGGCGGCGCCGGGCCAGGGTTACCGGACCGAGATCCCGCGGATGCCCGACGGGACGCCGGATATCAGCGGCGTCTGGCAGGCCTTGAACAACGCGCACTGGAACGTCGAGCCGCAGGTGGCCGACTACCCGGTCGTGCTCGAGCTGGGGGCGCAGTTCGCGATCCCGCCCGGGCAGGGTGTGGTCGAGGGCGGCGAGATCCCATACCTGCCCGAGGCCCGGGCGCAGCGGGACGCCAACTTCGCCGGGCGCCTCGGCAACGACCCGGAAGCCAAGTGCTACCGGGGCGGCGTGCCGCGGTCGACCTACATGCCCTACCCGTTTCAGATCTTCCAGAACGCCGACAACGTTTACGTCATCTACCAGTTCGCCGCGGCCATCCGGAACATCCACGTGGGCGGGACGCGCGAGGCCCCGATCGACACGTGGATGGGCTGGTCGAACGGCAACTGGGAGGGCGACACGTTCGTGGTCGACGTGACGGGGGTCAACGGCGTGACGTGGCTCGATCGGGCCGGGAACTTCACCAGCAACCAGGCGCGGATCCAGGAGCGTTACACCCTGATCGGCCCGAACCACATGCAGTACGAGGCGACGATCACGGATCCGACCATCTATTCGCGCCCCTGGACGATGCGCATGCCGCTCTACCGCAGGGTCGAGGACGATTTCCAGTTCCTCGAATTCAAGTGTGTGGCGTTTTCGGAAGAGATATTATACGGACACCTGAGAAGGTCGCCTGAAGACTAACGGAGGACGTTTCACGATGATTCGACGATCCATCACGATCGCGGGCGCCGCCGCATTGGCCGCGGCGCTTCTGGCCCCCGCGCCGTCGAGCGCGCAGACCCGGACGACGGCCTGGGGCGAGCCGGATATTTCGGGTTACTTCACGCAGTCGCAGACCGTGCCGCTCCAGCGTCCCGAGGAACTGGGCGAGCAGGAGTTCTACACGCCCGAGGAAGCGGCCGAGCGGGCGGCGCGGCGCATGGCGCCGCCGGAGGGTCCGCCGGAGAGGGACCGCGGCACGAACAGCGACGTGCACTACGACTTCGACCAGTTCGGACTGAGCGGGTTCCAGAACGAGGTCGCGACGAACCTGCGGACGTCGATCATCGTGGATCCCCCGAACGGCCGCATGCCCGAGCTTCTCGACGCCGCGCGCGAGCGCGCCGACGCACGCCGCGAAGCCCGCCGCGGACGCGAGTTCGACGGCCCCGAGGACCGCTCCCTGACCGAGCGCTGCATCGTCTGGTCGAGCACGCTGCCTCCGATCCTGCCGGGCGGATACAACAGCAACATGCAGATCTTCCAGAGCCCGGGCTACGTCGGGATCCAGGCCGAGATGGGCGATCCGCGGATCATTCCCACCGACGGGCGCGAGCACGCGGCGAGCGATTTGCAACAGTACAACGGCGTGTCCGTCGGTCGTTGGGAAGGCCAGACGCTAGTGATCGAAACGACCAACTTCCACGAGCAGACGGCCTGGAGGAACTCCAGCCCCAGCATGAAGGTGACCGAGCGCCTGACGCGGATCGACGACGACACGGTGGAGTATCGCTTCACGGTCGAGGATCCCGAGACGTGGTCCGTCCCCTGGTCGGGCGTGTATCCCCTGGCGCGGATCGAAGGTCCGATCTACGAGTACGCGTGTCACGAAGGGAACTACGGCATCGCCAACATCCTGGCCGGCCAGCGGGCCGAGGAACGCCGGCAGGCGGAGAGCGGCCAGTAGCGCCGGGAGGTAGCCTCATGCGCATGACACGTGCGGCGGCTTTCGTGTGGGCGTTGGCCGCGGCCGCGACGCCGGCCTCGGCCCATCACGCGTTCGCGACGGAATTCGACGCCGAGCGGCCCGTGGAGTTCACCGGTACGGTGACCCGGGTCGAGTTGATCAACCCGCATTCGTGGATCCACATGGACGTGGAGAACGAGGACGGGACCACCACGAGCTGGATGGTCGAGGGCGGCAGCCCCAACGCCCTGTTGAGGCGCGGCATCGACCGGAACAGCATACCCATCGGCGCGGAGCTCTACGTGGACGGCTACGGTTCGCGCGACGGCGAGAACAAGGCCGTCGGCGTGGACATGAGATTCGCCGACGGCACGCCGCTGTTCTTCGGAGGAACGCAGCGCGACCAGTGACATTCCGGGTACGGTCGAGCGGGACGACGGACTCCTGGGGAGGACGCGGGTCCCGCTTTTCTTTTTCGCATCGGGGGAGACGATAAATCGACGTCCAGCCTGCGCGTTCGCCCTGGCCGTCGTTCGTGAACCTGAGTGTGGTCGGGCGCTTCCGGCGCGGCGGTTCCTGGACGATTAGCGGACGGTTCTCCGCGGGGAGCCGTCAGGGCGCCCCGGCGCCTTCCAGCGCGGCCTGGGCGCGAAGCGAGAGCGTGCGGGCTTCGGGCATCAACTCCAACGCTTTCATGAACTGCGGATCGGTCTCCAGGCGAGCGCGGCTCGCTACCTGGACGCCCAGCTTGTCCTGCAGGATCTCGTACTGGATTTCCCGGTTCAGGTAATCCGCGTTCGCCGCGAACTCCTCGTCGGTGAACTCGATGTCGATCTCGCGAATGTGCGCCGCGAACGCGTCGAGTATTTCGGCCGTGACCTGGAAGGACTCGTCGACGCCGGCGTTGTCCTCGAGGAACTCCCGGGCAAAGCTGTAGAAGGCTTGCCGGATGTTCAACCTCCGCTGAAACGCGTTCGTCTCCGGCGGTGTGACGCGTTCGTCGGGCGTGATGCCGCCGCCGCCGTACAGGACGCGGCCGAGCCCGGACCGGTAGGTGTCGGCTGGGTCGGGTTCGAAATCGTCCCGCTCGGTCACCCGGTTGTTGATGTAGTCGAACTCGGACACGCCTTCGTACTCGCGCTGGATCAGCCGTCCGCTCGGCGTGTACCACTTCTGCGTCGTCAACGTCAGGATCGCCTGCCGGCTGATCGGCAACAGCGACTGGACCAGGCCCTTTCCGAAGCTCGGCTCGCCGACGATCAGGCCGCGGTCGTGGTCCTGGACGGCTCCGGCGACGATCTCGGAGGCGCTCGCGCTGCTCCGGTCGATCAGGACGACCAGGGGGAACATGTTGTCCGTGTTGGTCCGCTCGGACGGGAACTCCCGGTTCGAGCCGCGCGTGCGGCCGCGCGTCTCCACGATCAACTGGTCGCGTTGCAGGAACGTTTCCGACACCTCGATGGCCGATTGCAGCGCGCCGCCCGGATTGGCGCGCAGATCCAGGACCAGCCCTTCCAGGTTCGGGGCGTCAAGCTCGCCGAGGGCCTCGCGCAACTCGTCGCCGCTGGTCTCGTTGAACGACGCCAGGCGGATGTACCCGACGCCGTCGTCACGGACGAACTTGTTGGTGATCGAGAAGCTGGCGATCTCGTCCCGGATGATCGTCAGATGAATCGGTTCTTCGAAGCCGCGCCGCACCAGGGTCACGTCGACCGGCGTGCCCCTGGGACCCCGCAGCTTGTTGACCACGTCGTTCAGGTTCCAGCCCTCGATCGCCTCGCCGTTGACGTGGCTGAACACGTCGCCGACACGGAGGCCGGCCCTTTCGGCGGGCGAGCCCTCGAACGGCGGCTCGATGATCATCACCTGGCCCAGCCGCGCCATGACGCGAATGCCGAGACCGTAATAGCGGCCCTGCAGTTCCTGCCGGCGCGCCATGGCGTCATCGGGACGGATGAAGGACGAGTGCGGGTCCAGGGTGCGCAACATCCCGTCGATGGCGCCGTAGACGACGGCGTCCGTGCTCACGGGAGTCGCGGCGTTCTCTTCCAGGAGGGCCAGCAGGTTGCTGAATGTCCGCATCGAGGCGTCCAGATCCGGCGCCGTGTCCGTGCGCACCTGCGAGGTGGCGCCGTCGACGCCGGCGAACAGCAACGCGAGCCCGACAACGGCGATCCCCAGCAGAACGGCCGACGAAAGTCTGTGTGTCATCGCGAGGTCTCCCTCCTGGTCGGTTCAGTATACGCAACGGCCTGTCATATATCCACGTTTCGGCCCCGCGCACGCCGGGGCGGGCGGGTCGACCCCGCGCGGCGAGTTCGTGTTAGCATCCTGCTCTTTCCGGACCGGTGCATGGCCCGGTCCGTTACCGGAGGACGCGCCGATGATCATCGATTGCCACGGACACTACACCACGGCGCCGCCGGCCCTGGAGGATTACCGGAAGCGGCAGCTCGCCAGCCTGGCCGCCTCCGGCCGCGCCGGCGAGAAGGGCGTGATCGACATCACCGACGCCCAACTCGCCGCCAGCGTCGAAGGCGCGCAGTTGAAGTTCCAGCGGGAGCGCGGAAGCGACCTGACGATCTTCTCGCCGCGCGCGTCCCGGATGGGCCACCACGTCGGAGACGAAACGGCGAACCGTCACTGGGCCGAGCACTCGAACGACATCATTCACCGCATCTGCAACCTGTATCCGGAGAACTTCGTCGGCGTGTGCCAGTTGCCGCAGGTTCCCGGAGTGCCGCCGGCCAACTGCATCGCCGAGCTGGAACGCGCCGTGAACGAGCTGGGGATGGTCGGATGCAACCTGAACCCGGACCCATCCGGCGGCTTGTGGACGGACCCGCCGCTGACCGACCGGTACTGGTATCCGTTCTACGAGACGATGGTGGAGCTGGATGTTCCGGCGATGGTGCACGTCAGCGCCTCCTGCAACCCCAACTTCCATGCGACCGGCGCCCACTACCTGAACGCCGACACGACGGCGTTCATGCAGTTCCTGATGAGCGACCTCTTCCGGGACTTCCCCACGCTGCGGTTCATCATTCCCCACGGGGGCGGCGCCGTGCCGTACCACTGGGGCCGATACCGCGGGCTCGCCCAGGACAACAAGCGGCCGCTGCTGGACGATCTCATCCGGGACAACATCTTCTTCGACACGTGCGTGTATCACATGGCCGGCATCGAGCTGCTTACCCGGATCGTTCCCTCCGCCAACATCCTGTTCGGCTCGGAGATGGTCGGGGCGGTGCGCGGAATCGACCCGGAAACCGGGCACCACTACGACGACACCAAGCGATACGTCGATCGCGCCGACTGGCTGACGGACGCCGACCGGCGGGCCATCTTCGAAGACAACGCGCGGCGCGTCTATCCGCGATTGAACGCGATGATTTCGTAGAGGCTCGGCCGGTTTCCGCCTTTGGTTTGAAGCGGACCGATTCCTTGCGGTAGAGTAGCCACGGAGTGGACTACCGGATTCCCCATGTGGACCGCAGGGGCTTCATGCGCGCGGTTCTGGGCGGCGTGGCCGTGCGGGCGGCCGGGCAGTCGGCGCCGGTCGCGGTGCGGCCCCTCGGCGGCGGCCTGTTCCTGCTGACCGGGGCCGGGGCCAACGTCGTCGTTGGCACGGGCGAGGGAGGCGTCGCCATGGTCGACGGCGGTACGGCGGAGCGGTCGCGCGCGCTCCTGGCCGCGGCCGCGGCGCTGCCTGGCGGCGGGCCGGTCCACACGTTGTTCAACACGCATTGGCATCCCGATCAGACGGGCGCCAACCGCGCCGTGGGACCGTCGGGAGCACGGATCGTCGCGCACGAGAACACGCGCTTGTGGCTGACGACCGACGTTGCGCGACCCTGGGAAGATCGCACGTTCCCGGCGTTGCCCGAGGATGCGCTTCCGAACGACACCTTCTACGAGACGTACCGGACACGCGTCGGCGGCCAACGTGTCGAATGCGGATACATGCTTCAGGCCCATACCGACGGCGACATCTACGTGTTCTTTCCCGAGGAGAACGTCCTGGTCGCGGGCGGCGTGGTCTCGTCGGATGACTGGCCGTTGGTGGACTGGTGGACGGGCGGTTGGATCAACGGCATGGTCGACGGAATCCGGACGCTCCTGGACCTGTGCGACGACGACACGAGGATCGTTCCCGCCAGCGGCCCCCTCATGGCACGCGCCGATCTCGAGGCCCAGCTTGCGATGTACGGCGAGATTTCCCAACGGCTCCGGGCCATCATGTACAGCGGGCTGAGCCCCGCCGACGCGGTGGCCGAGCGGCTCACCGAGACCTACGCCGCGCGCCTGGGCGGCGATGCGGACTTCTTCATCCGGCGCGCATTCGAGAGCATGTGGGGCCATTTCACGCCCGACGCGTAACGTCATGATCGATCGACCGACACCACCCGTTCTCGCCCTCGGCGGCGCGCTGGCGCTGTGGGCCGGCGCCGCCCCGGTCGAAGCGCAGGAGGCGTTCGACGCCTCCCCGTTCCTGGAACGCGCCGGCGAGCACTGGACCCTGCTCGAGACCTATTGCACGGGTTGTCACAACGCGAACGTGCTGGCCGGCGGTGTGGACTTCACCGCGCTGACGCCGGCCTCCGTCCCCGCAGAGTCCGACGTCTGGGAGCGAGCCGTGCGCAAGCTGCGCGGCCGCATGATGCCGCCTCCGGGCGCCCCGCGCCCCGACGCCGCCCGCATCGACGGATTCATCCGGTGGATGGAACGCTATCTGGACGCCGTGGCCGCGGAGGGCCGCCGTCCGGGCCGTGTCGCCCTGCATCGTCTGAACGCGAAGGAGTACGCCAACGCGGTTCGCGACCTGCTGGCCCTGGAGCTCGATCCCGCCGAGTTGCTGCCCCAGGACGAGCAGAGCGACGGCTTCGACAACATCGCCGACGTGCTGCAGACCACGCCCACGTTCTTCAGCCAGTATGTCGCCGCGGCGCGTTCCGTGGCCGTGGAGGCCGTCGGCCGTCCCGAACCCGGACCGGGCAGCCGGTCCTACGTCCGGCCGGCGGATGAGGAGGGCAAGCAGTCGGGCCACGTGAACGGCCTGCCGCTGGGCACGCGGGGCGGGTTCGCCGTGGAGCACTTCTTTCCGGCCGACGGCGAATACCGCGTCAACGTCAACGACATGTTCCCGGGCGACATCTACTTCGCCGGCGCCGAGCATGCCAACGACCTGATCGTCCTCTTGGACGACGTCGAAGTCTACCGGACGCGGATCGGCGGCGAAGAGGATCTCCGGGCGATCGACACGGATCAATCCCCGGCGATCGACGCCATCAACGCGCGATTGAAGGACATCGGCTTCACGACCACCGCCGGCCCTCACACCGTGGCGGTGACGTTCCTGGGGCGCACGTTCGCCGAATCCGACCAGCGGTTGTCCCTGCTGGCCCCGGGCGGCGGCATGGACCGCCTGATGCGCGTCACCGGTTTCGATGTCCGCGGGCCGTTCGTCCCGACCGGCCTCGCGGAAACCCC
>JAJEDW010000085.1 GCA_022821265.1 Acidobacteriota bacterium | reverse complement strand
GCGCGCCGGCCCGGGACGTTTCTTCCCGCAGGCGCTCCAGGAAGCCGGTCTCCGGGGGAACGCAACCCATGTTCCCGCCGATCGGCTCGACGATCGCGCACGCCAGTTCGTCGCCGGTCTCGGCGAACGTCCGGCGGAGGGCGGACGCGTCGTTGAACCCGACGACGGCCGTCAAACCGGCCAGCGCGGCGGGAACGCCCGGGCTGTCGGGCAACCCGAGCGTGGCGACGCCCGAGCCGGCCTTGACCAGCAGGCTGTCGCCGTGGCCGTGGTAGCACCCGTCGAACTTCAGTATCCGGTCGCGGCCCGTGACGCCTCGCGCCAGCCGGATCGCCGACATCGTCGCCTCGGTGCCCGAGTTGACGAGCCGCACCTTTTCCACCGAGGGCACGCGGTCGACGATGATCTCGGCCAGCTCGACTTCGCCCTCGGTCGGCGCGCCGAACGAGGTGCCGGTGTCACGGACGATCCGCTCGAGCGCCTCGCGGATGGCGGGCGGCCGATGACCATGAATCAGAGGTCCCCACGAGCCCACGTAGTCGATGTAGGAACGGCCGTCCACGTCAACGACGCGGCAGCCGTCGCCGCGCTGGATGAAGACAGGCCGGCCGCCCACGGCCTTGAACGCCCGGACCGGAGAGTTCACGCCGCCGGGAATCACGCGCTGCGCGCGGTCGAAGAGCGATTCGGATCGGGACATGGGATTCAGAGCGACTCCGCCAGTTCGAGTGCGTAGTAGGTCAGGATGATGTCGGCCCCCGCGCGCCGGATCGCCGTCAGCGATTCGACGATCGTGCGGTCGCGGTCCAACCAGCCGTTCCGGGCGGCCGCCTCGATCATCGCGTACTCGCCGCTGACCTGGTAGGCCGCGATCGGTGTCGTGAACGTGTCCCGCGCACGGCGAACGACGTCCAGGTACGGCATGGCCGGCTTCACCATGACGATGTCGGCGCCCTCCTCGACGTCGAGCTGGATCTCGCGCATGGCTTCGCGGACGTTGGGCGGATCCATCTGATGGGTCTTCCGGTCGCCGAACGCCGGCGCCGAGCCGGCCGCGTCGCGGAACGGTCCGTAGAACGCCGACGCGTACTTGGCCGCGTAGGACATGATCGGCACGTTGGAAAAACCGCCGCCGTCGAGCCGGGTGCGGATCGCGATGACGCGGCCGTCCATCATGTCCGACGGCGCCACCATGTCGGCCCCGGCCTGAGCCTGGCTCAGCGCCGTGCGCGCCAGCAGGTCGAGGGAGGCGTCATTGGCGACCTCGCCGTCCCGGACCACCCCGCAGTGGCCGTGGTCGGTGTATTCGCAGAGGCAGACGTCGCCGACCAGGACCAGGTCCCGCACGTTTTCCCGAATCGCCCGAAGCGCCCGCTGGACGATGCCGTCCTCGGCGTACGCCCCGCTGCCCACATCGTCCTTGGACTCGGGAATGCCGAACAGCATGAGGCCGCCGACGCCGGCCTTTTCGGCGCGCCGCGCGGCCTCGACCGCCTGGTCGACGGAAAGGTTGTACTGTCCGGGCATCGAGGGTATCTCGCGCCGGACGTCGTCGCCGCCGCAGACGAAGATCGGATAGATCATCGACGCCGGGTCGAGGCGCGTCTCCCGGACCATGGAGCGGAACCGGGGCGTCTGGCGCGTCCGGCGCATCCGGTGAAGTGGGAACGGCATGGTTGCGAACGGCCCCGACGTCCGCTAGAACAACTGGTCCGGACGGCGAAGCGTGCCGATGGACCCGAGATCTTCCAGCGAAAAGGCGAATCGGATGCGACTCTCCCGGCGGGGCCCCACGTCGAACTGCATGAACTCCAGGTGCAGCCCGTAGCAGTCCGTATTATAGCTGAGCTGCAGCGTCGAGGCCTGCAAAAAGGACCGGTCGACGTTGTAGGCGAAGCTGAACGCGGCATTGAAACCCGCCCGCGCGGAGTCTCCGAATCCGATGACGCCCCGGAGCTGGTTGCTCGCCGGCCGGTCCGCGCTGGCACGGGTCATGAAGTAGGCGAGGCTGAAGTAGCGGGAGCCGATGCGATGCGATCCGATCACGCCCACGCCGCGGAACGCGTTCCGGATCGTGTCGTAGTCCGCCTGGAAGTCGGCGTGCGATCCGGGGCGCGGCGAGTAGCTGATGCGCGAAACCACGGGAGAGAACCGGCGAAGCCGGTCGCCGTAACCGAAACCCGTCAGGTCGAGCAACGGTTCGAACACGTTGCTCCGACCCGGAACCAGCGCCCCCCCGAACGTCGGATCGCTGAAGTACTTCTGGGAAACGGTCCAACTGAACACCTCCCGGTCCGTGAAGAAACGGTTGGTGATGCCGTAACGGACTTCGTGCGTGTTCGCGTAGAGGTCCACGTCGTCCACCGCCAGCGTGTCCGAGAAGCGGTCGACGCCGGACACGTAGCGGTAGTCGATGTAGGGCTCGATGGAGTGCCGGACGTCCCCGAACTCGCGTTCCAGACGCGGGCCGGTGAAATCGAAACGGTAGTCGAACGAAAAACGGTTCAAGGCGTCGCGCTCGACGCGCGGACGGCGGCTGTGGGTGTAGTGCGTGTTGCGTACGCCGACGGTATGACTCCAACTGAACGCCCGCCCCCGAACGAGAGGAATCTCCACCTTCGGGTGCAGGTCGAAGCGCCCGATGAACGGCGGGCTGTCGACGGCGCCGTCGCGCCGGTGGATCCCGGCCGCGCTGCCGTCCAGGCTGAAATAGACCGGCAGGCCGGCGATGGGCCGCGAGTAGACACCGACTTCGAGGGACGGCAGCTTCCTGAGAATCGTGGTGGGTTGACCGACGAAGAAGGTCCCCCGCCGGCTGTACAGGAAGTTGAAGCTGGCGTTCCGAGTGTTGTAAGTGGCGAAGGCCTGGGAGGTCTCCATCGGGGACGAGATCAGGTCCAGGCCCTCCTCGAACACCTGCCGGAACGTGAACGAGCTGACGATGTTCATGTCGGCCACGGCGCGCAGCCGGTTGCGCTGGAGCGTTCCCTGGATCCTCGTGCTCTGCCCGCCTTGGCCGAGCCGATCGTGCGCAAAGAAGCTGCTGACTTCGATGGAGGCGTCCGCGTCCGGCACGGCGCGGAAATCGATGGTGCCCGCCCAACCGCGCCGCGTGAAATATTCCCCGGTGAGCATGACGTCGGCGCTGCGGTTGATCACGTGGTAATACGACTCGCTAACGCTGCGCCCCTTCGTTGTGGAGGTCGAGGTCTGCGGGGTCAGGAACCCGGAAGCGCGCGGCCGGTCCTGGACCGGCGTCTTCAGCCACGGCATGTAGAAGAACGGCACGCCCTTGATCCGGAACAGCGAGTGCGCCGCCGTGAGGTCGCTCTCCGGGTCGATGACGGCTGTACGGGCCGAGTACGACCAGACGGGGTTGCCGTCGGGATCGCACGTCGTGATCGTCGCGTCGGTGAGCTCGTAGCGGCCGTCCTCCAGGCGGCGCGCCTCGGCGGCCTCGATCCGCAGCCGCGGCGTCAACTCGCCCGTCACGTCGCGCAGGATCCCGGCCCTCGTGTTGACGTTGAACTCCAGGTCGCGTCCGGTCAAGCGCTCGTCGCCGCGGGTGAAGGTGACCCCGGCGCCCGCTTCCAGATCGCCGGAATCCTCCCGGTACACGATGACATCGTCGGCCGTGAACACCATGTCCCGGTACGTGACGACGGGATCGTTCGTGATCGTTCCGACGCCGTCGGCCCACTCCTGGTCGCCTTCCACGATCAGCTCGCCGTCCTGGAACGGCATCAGCCAGGCGGCGAGGAGAACGGCATGAACGGGGGGGCGCATCACGTTGTCTTCGGACGGGTTCGACGCGGTTTCCACTTAAGCACAAACGCGGAGACGGGGGCAAGGAACCGGCCGCCCGCGCCGCGGATGGACAACGAGCGCGGCGAGGCGGCGGTTCAGGAAAATGATTCGTTTGTACGGCACGAATGTGCGGATTACGCGCGGCACGGTCGCCAACGGGCGTCGGGCCGGCAGATCGTGTCGGATTCGTTTCTTGGGCTGACGCCTCGCATCCGCTCGTTGTCCACCCACGGCGAGGAACGCCGTGGGTCCTATAGGGCCGGCCGCGACACCGTGACGTGACCCGATGCGTCGCTCATCCGCTGCGCTCGGAACCGCCTATGGTCCGGCCCATGGTAGAATTCGGCCGATGCCCAAGGGCCGGCGTACGATCATCGATATATCGGCCCAGCCCGGCCTGAAATTCGAAAGCGACGAGTACCTGGCCGAGTTTACCCTGCCCGCATACCAGCGCAGCCTGCTGCTTCCGCGCGCCTATGCGATGCTGACCGACATCGCGATCGTTTCGGCCCTCTTCGCGCTGTTCGTGTTCGTCACGATGTCGGAAATGCCGGGCCCGGTCGTCATCACCCGCCTGCTGGCGGGCGTCTACGCCGCGGCCTACCTGCTGCTCCTCGTCGCATACCTGGCCCTGTTCATGCTCAGCGCCAGCCGGACCGCGGGGATGCGGCTGCAGCGCCTCGTCGTCGTCAATCGCCGGGGCCGGCCCCTGGGACCGCGCGACGCCCTGATGCGCGCGTTCGGGTACCTGATCTCGACCGCTCCAGCCATGTTCGGGTTCCTCTGGGCGTTCGTCGATCCGGACCACCTGACCTGGGCCGACAAGGTCTCCCACACTTTCGTCAAGCGCGCGTGATGCGACACGCCGCGTGCGGCTCGGCGAACGGCCGGCGCGGCGGGCTGCTAAAATGACGGATCGTGGAGAATTTCGCGTTGATATCCCTGGCCGCGGAGCTCGAAACGGCCGCCCGCGGCATGGTGGTTCGCCGGATCGTGCAGTACTCCGACCGGGGGTTCCTCCTGGAGACCCGGACGGGGCGAACGCCCGGGTTGAAGCTCTCGATGGACCCGCGAAACCCGGTCCTCTACATCTCGGGCGCGCGGCCGCCGGTGGACAAGACGGGCAGCGAGTTCCTGCTGACGCTGCGCAAGCACCTGTCCTCGGCCCATCTCATCGACATCCACAAGCCGCTTTCGGAACGGATCGTGGAGTTCCGTTTCAGGACGGCGCTGCCGGCCCGCGAGCTCGAGACCGTGACGCTCATCGCCGAGCTCTTCCCGAACGCGCCGAATCTCGTGCTCCTGGACGCCGGGCGCCATGTCCTGGCCGGGATGGCGGCGCCCGCCGGGCGCGGCCTGGAACCGTTCGAACCGTATCGGTATCCGGCGACGGAGAAGGCCGACATCGCGTCCATCGACGACGTGGCGTCCCGTTTCCATGAGGAAGCCTACGCCCGCGACCGGCGGGGATGGCTCGTTCGCAACCTGGCGGGCGCGGGCCCGGTGCTCGCCGCCGAGCTGGTGCATCGGCAGGACCGATCGGGACGGTCCCTGCCCGACATCCTCGGCGCCCTGCTCACCGAGCTGTCCCAGCCCTCGGCCACGGCATGGCTGTACTCGGCGGCGCCCCTCGCGGTGCTGTTGGAACGCAACGACCTGAACGCGTTGAGGCGCGCGGTGACCAGCCCCATCGAGCTGGAGTCCCTGCGGCGAACGCACAGTGTTTCGACGTATCCGGGGATGCTGGCGGCCGTCCGGGCCCTGTACGACGTTCTGGAAGAACGCACGCACCTGGAGCGGCTGAAGGTGCCGCGGCTTCGGACCCTGCGGGATCTCCGGCGGCGCGCCGAGAGACGGCGTGAACGACTGCTCCAGCGGCAGCGGCAGTTCCAGGACGCCGTCGGCCTCGGCGAAACGGCCGCGCTTCTGGTTTCCAGCGGCGTCCCCATGAACACGCGGCGGCCGCGCGTCGAAGCGACCGACTACACCCGCGTGCCCCCCGCGGCGCGCACCGTCGAGCTCGACCCCGCGCGAACGGTGCGCGAGAACATCGACTCGATGTTCAGAAAGCAGCGCAAGGCCGTCCGCGGCCTCCGGATCATCGGCGAGCGGCTCCTCGAACTCGACCAGGCGGAAGCGCGGCTCGCCGTGGACGAGAAGCGCGTGCGGGCGGCGTCGGACTGGAACGCGTTGCAGGCGTTCACGGATGGAGCTCGCAAGCGGCCGTCACCCGAGGCGGACGCGCCCCGGCGGAGGGCCGCAACTCCCGAAGGCCGGAAACTCCGGGCACGCAGCGTCGTGGTCCACGGACACGAAGTGCTGATCGGCCGCAACGGCCGGGAAAACGACGATCTGACGTTCCGTATCGCGTCGCGGGACGACTTCTGGCTCCACGCGGCCGACTATTCCGGTTCGCACGTTGTCGTCCGGAACCCGTCGAAACGGCCCGAGATGGACGACAACGTCCTGGAGCGCGCGGCGCAACTCGCCGCCTACCATTCCCAGGCCCGCAACGCGCACACCGTGGGCGTGCACTACACCCAGCGGAAGTTCGTCCGGAAGCCGAACCGGGCCAAGCCCGGACGCGTCGTGCTCGAACGGTTCCAGACAATCCAGGTGGCCCCTCGCGACTGGGACGGAGTCGAGGCGTGAAATCCCCCCTCCGCCCGTCGGTCGTCTGCTTCATCGGTCTCCTGGTGGCCGCGTCCACGGCCCTCGGCTTCCACTACGTGTACGTCTACGCCCCGCCGCTGGAGGCCGGCGAGGCGTTCATGGCGGCGATGGAATCCGGCGATCCGGCGCGCGTGGCGCGCGCCATCGTCATCAGCGCGGGCCCCGGCGTGGACGACATCAGGGAACCGACGCGCCAGGAAGCCCAGCGGCTGATCGACGCCGGCTTCGAACGCGGACGGATCCTGGATCAGCGGAAGCGCGAGGGCCGGACGCGCAGCTACCACTACCTGGTGTATCGCGAGCCGGACGGCGGGGTCTACGCGCTGGTCGCGACCCGGCACGGGGACGACTTCCGCGTCGTCATCCCCGAAGACCCCATGAGCGAGGGCCGCCTCTACCTGTGGGATTACACGTGGACCGGCTGACGGCACTTCCGATATACTGAAACCTCGACCAAGACCCGTTCCGGGTTCTTGCCCGGATTGCGCGGCAGGCCGTACGCACGGCCACGGAGGCGCCCGATGAGACTCGGTATGTGGGAGATGCTGGTCATCCTCGGCATCATCGTCATCCTGTTCGGGGCGAAACGGATCCCCGACATCATGGGTGGTGTCGGCGAAGGCATCAAGAACTTCAAGAAGTCGGTCAAGGCCGTCGACGAAGACGAGGAAGCCAAGTCGAAAGAAGCGTAGCGGTCCGCACCGCTACAGGATCAACCGGCTGTTCCCGTTTCTCCGCGTCACGCGGATTCTGTCGAAATACTCCAGTACCGGAATCGCGTACTTCCGGGTCACGCCCGTCAGCTCCTTGAAGTCGCCGACGGACAGGTTGGCGTCCGCCGCCTTCCTCTCGCGAAGTTGACCGATCACGCCGTCGACCACGCCCTGGTCGACGATCAGCTCCTCGTTGATCTTGGCCAACGCCCCGTTGCGGATCATGAAGTCCACGACGTTCCGGACGGTGGCGCGATCGATTCCCAGCTTCGCGACGACGTCGGCCGCCGGCGGGACTTCCAGCCCATGCCGGCGGAACGCGGCCTGTATGGCGTCCCGCGCCGACTCCTCCCGGGCGCTCAACGACGCGCGGCGCCCCGGCAGGTGGACGATCTCGTGGGCGGTTTCGAGCCGCCCGTCCCGCACCAGGCTGTCCAGGACGGACTGAAACACCAGGGCCGGGGCGCCGTCCAGGGCCGTCCGGTGCAGCGCCTCGCGCGAGATGCCGGCCGCGAGCGGGTGTGTCCGGTGAAACTCGTCCACCGCGCTCACCGCGCGCTCGGCCGCCGCCCGGTACACGCTCTCCGGAATCACCGTCACCGGGTTCGTCGAAAGGAACCGAATCCGGCCCTCCCCGGCCAACGCGTCGAGATGGCGCCGGACGGTCCCGGGCAGAAGCCCCGCGCCGGAGGCGAGCGCGTCCAGGCCGGCCGAGGAGAATCCGCGGTCCTGGATCATCAGCGTCAACCGATCGGACACGGTTCCCGCGCGCAAGGTCTCCAACCGCCGGATGACGCCGGGGTCCTTGAGCCGGTGCTTGCCGGCGTGGATCTCGAGGACCTCGCCACCCCCGATCGTGATCATCGGGGAATACTGCCGGACGATGAACCGGTCGCCGGGGAGCGTGACCGCAGGCGACTCGAGCCGGATCTGCGCGAACGCCGAGTCGCCGGGTTCGAGCCGGTCCTGCCCCAGCGGCCGAACGTACCCCATGATCTCGGCCGTGCCGACGTGAAAGCGGATCCGCTTCCGGCGCACGATCGGACGGGGCGCGGACTCCAGCAGCTCGAGATGACAGTCGATGACCGACGCGGGCCGTATGAGCGACGGAACGGTCAGCACCATGCCGCGCTCGACGTCGCGCACGTCCACTCCCTGCAGGTTGAGGGCCGTCCGCTGCCCCGCCCGCGCGCGTTCCTCGGCGCGCCCGTGCACCTGCACTCCGCGGATCCGCGTTTCCTGCCCGGACGGCAACAGCACGACGGGGTCGTTCTTGCCGATCGATCCGGACACCAGGGTCCCGGTGACGACGGTTCCGAAGCCGCGCATCGTGAAGCAGCGGTCGATCGGCAATCGGAAGACGTCCGACGCGTCCCGCGCCTCGACCCCGGAGGCCACCTCTCCGAGCGTTCGCACCAGCGTGTCGCGCCCGTCCCCGGTCACCGCGCTGAAGCGCACCATCGGCGAGTCTTCCAGAAACGTCCCCTTCAGGTAGTCCCGGACTTCGAGCTCGACCAGGTCGGCCAGGTCCGCATCGACCGCGTCGACCTTGGTGAGGACGGTCAGGCCGTGGCGGACGCGCAGCAGCGAGCAGATCTCCAGGTGCTCGCGCGTCTGGGGCATGACGGACTCGTCGGCGGCGACGACCAGCATGACGAGGTCGATGCCGCTGATGCCGGCCAGCATGTTCTTGACGAACCGTTCGTGGCCCGGAACGTCGACGAAGCCGATGCGCGTGCCTTCGTCCAGGTCGAGGTTCGCGAAACCGATGTCGATCGTGATGCCGCGCTCCTTCTCTTCCTTGAAGCGGTCGGTGTCCACGCCGGTCAGGGAGCGAACCAGGGCGGTCTTGCCGTGGTCGATGTGTCCCGCCGTGCCCGCGATCACGTGTCTCATGTCACCCCGTGCCGGGAGAGCAGCGCGCGCGTCAGCGGCAGCGGAAGCCCCATCACCGTGCCGTAGTTGCCTTCGATCCGGGGAATGAAGACCGCGGCGAACCCCTGGATCCCGTACGCGCCGGCCTTGTCCAGGACGAATTCGCGGCCGATGTAGTCCTCGATCGCGTCCCGGTCGATCGGGTCGAACCAGACACGTGTCGCCTCCAGACCCGCGTACCGCTCTCCGCTGTCGGAGTGGGTCGCCGAAACAGCCGTGTAGACGATGTGGTCGCGGCCGGAAAGCTGTTCCAGCATCCCGACGGCGTCGTCCCGGTCCCTGGGTTTTCCCAGGATGCGTTCTCCGAGCGTGACGATCGTGTCCGCGGCCAGAACGACGGCCCCCCGCACACGGCCGGTCACCGCCGCCCCCTTGTCGTCGGCCACCCGCCGGACGAAATCCGCGGGGCCCTCCCCGTCGGCGGGGCTCTCGTCGATGTCCGCGGGAATGACCTCGAAAGGCGTTCCCAGAATCGACAGCAACTCACGCCGGCGCGGC
>JAJEDW010000252.1 GCA_022821265.1 Acidobacteriota bacterium | reverse complement strand
CAGGATGCCGCAGCCCTCGCCCCTCACGTATCCGTTGGCGGATGCATCGAAGGTCTTGCATTGGCCGTCCGGCGACAACATCCCCGCGTTGGCGCGAAATTCGAGAAGCCGGCCGGAGAGAATGATGTTCACGCCGCCGGCGAGCGCCAGGTCCGCGTCGCCCCGCTGCAACCCCGTCACGGCCTGGTGCGCCGCGACCAGCGATGACGAGCAGGCGGTGTCCACCGCCATCGCCGGCCCCCCGAGGCCCAAAGCGAAGGCGACCCTCCCGATCGCCGTATTCAGGGACGTGCCGGTGACCGCGTACAGACTGGCGGCCGGTTCGACGGAACCGGCGTTCTCGTTGGCCTCCAGGATCAGCCCGCGGTAGTCGTTGTTGCTGATACCCGCATAGACACCGGTCGGGCTGTCCTTGAGCATGTCGGGGTCGATGCCCGCGTCTTCGAAGGCTCGCCAGCTCGTCTCGAGAACCAGGCGTTGCTGCGGATCCAGCAATTGCGCCTCGACCGGCGAAATGCGGAAGAAGGCGGCGTCGAACCGGTCGATGGCGTCGAGGTCGAGATAGGCGCCGAACCGGCAGGCCTCGATCTGTCCCGTGTCGTCGGGAAACATGGCGCCGACGCGCCCGATGCCGGATCCCGGAAGGCCTTTCTGCACGGCGTTGCCGCCAGATTCCAGCAGACGCCAGAAGGCGGACAGGCCGTCGGCGCCGGGAAAGCGGCATGCCATGCCGATGATCGCAACCGGCCGATTGTCCTCGGAAAACTCCGACGAGCGCACTTCAGCGCGGGTGTGCGGTTCTTGGCCGGGACCGCCATACCGGTTTGAATCCATCATCGCGATGCTCTCTGAGTAGATATGACAACACGGGTTTCAATGGTCGTACCCGATAAGGATTTTCGCGGCCACCTGGACGCAAACAAAGCATATCAGGAGACATTCGACCCGTGGCGGGATACAGACATGCCTCCGCACCTCCGATCGAAAGCGGCCAACTCGTGTGCTAACGACAACCGATGTTGGACCGATGTTGGACCGATTGACCTGGTGTCTCGCTCTGGCTACACTGCCGGCTACCGACGCCGGGCTCTCGTCGAAAAAGCCACGATTCGAGATCCCTGAAATGGAATCGGATTCCATTGGGCATGAGTTCAAATATCGCATGGAAGCTGCCCGAGCCGCTGTCGGTATGCGAAGTTCGGGTGGACGATGACACCGTCGTCACGCTGCGACGCCATGGGAATCCGGAAGGCCCTCGGCTCGTTCTGAGCCACGGAAACGGTCTGGCCGTCGATCTCTACTACCCGTTCTGGTCCCTGCTCGCCGCCGACTTCGACCTGGTCGTCTACGACATGAGAAACCATGGTTGGAATGCCGTCGGTGCTCTGGCCAGGCACAACATTCCGACATTGGTTCGGGACCACGACCGTATTCTCTCGGCGATCGACAGCCATTTCGGGAACAAACCCAAGATCGGTGTCTTCCACTCGGTCTCGGCGCTGATTACGCTCTTGTCACCGACCCGAGGCGGCGCGTTCTCGGCCTGCGTTCTGTTCGATCCGCCTCTCTGCAAGCCGGGCGACAGTCACGAGGCGTTCGAGGCGGCGGTTACGCGCACGGCGGCTTTCGCCCGGCGCCGCACCGACCGGTTTCAGACCCGGGAGGAGCTCGTGGAACTTTTCGGCTTCTTGCACATCTTCCAGCGCGCCGTGCCCGGAGTTCTCGATCTCATGGCAAGAACGACGCTGCGCGAGAGTGCAACCGGTCAGGGTTACGAGTTGCGCTGCCCCCGGGAATACGAAGCGCAGATCATAGAATACGCGCGGATGTTCGCTGTCCTGGTGGACTTCGAGACATTCCGTTGTCCGATCAAGGTCCTCGGAGCCGATCCGACCTTGCCCTACTCCTACCTGCCCACGCTCGACCTGAGCGACGTCTTGAGCGTGGACTACGACTTCCTGCCGGAAACGACGCATTTCCTGCAACTGGAACAACCCGAGGAATGTGCCGCGGCGACGCGCGAGTTTATCGAGTCGATGGCGGCGACCTGAGCCGCGAGTGGGCGAGCCGTCCCGCCGACAATGCCGCAGTCGATCTCCGGTTCGTCCCGGGAGTCCTGTGCCGGGAATCCCGCCGGACGTTGTCATTCGCGGCCGCCGGTCTCAATCCCCGGTCGGCTCTCCAGGATCTTGGCCGCCAGCGTGCGGTCGATCCGTCCGCTCCTCGCCCGCTCCGGCGTCCGGGCGGGATGGGACTGCATTCGCGTGCCTCCTTCGCGAACGCATCGATCTCCCATCCCCGGAATCCCCGGAACCGGACGTTTCATTTGCTACAGAAACCGGACACATCATTTGCTACCGACACTGTTGACCGGCGACCGCGGTTTGAAGTAATGTCCACGGCCTGCGACTCTTCGTAGACTTGTTCGCGATCAATAAAAATTGAGAGGATCAGGCACATGGCATCGACTGGAGACCGGATCAGACAGCTAATCAACGACAACCTCGAGGTGGACGGGCAACCGATCAACCTTCCGGACGATCTGAACGTCAGCCTCTCCGGAGCCGGGGTGTCCTCGACGGACCTCGTCTCGTTCGCGAAACTGTTGTCTCAGGAGTTCAACGTGACGTTGTCGCCCGACGACTGCGTGCGACTGGACTCCGTGCGGAAAGTCGTCGAGTTCATCGATACCAGCGCGGCCTGACCGCATCCGCTGCGGTTCCGATCCGGATCGCATTTCCGGGCCGCCGGCGAGCGCCCCGCGACGAATGCCTGCTCCCATCGTCGAGCCGTGGTGGCGGCCGTTGACGAAGACAGGGACCGTCACCGTGGCGCATGTCGACCTGACGCCCCTCACTGCGCGCGAGACCGAGGCCCGTCGGTGGCTGGACGAACCGGAGCGGGAGCGTTGGGGGCGTTATCTGAAGGACGGTCCGCGGCGGCGATTCGCCTTGTGCCGCGCGGCGCTCCGCGCCATTCTCTGCGGTCGACTCGGCTGCCGTAACGAGCATCTGACCTTCGGCGCCTCCCGCCATGGGAAGCCTTTCGCCCGGGTGCGCGGGGAACCGGCGCCCGTCAGTTTCAACGTCAGTCACAGCGGCGAGCATGGCCTGATCGCGTTCGCTCCGGACGGCCGTCTGGGCGTGGACGTGGAGGAACGCGTGGCGCGTCGCGACCTCGACGTGCTGATCGAGGCCGTACTGGGTCCCGACGAGCAGGCGGAAGTCCGCTCCGCGGAGGGTCGCCGCAAGATTCACCTGTTCTTCGGGCTCTGGACGGCGAAGGAAGCGCTGATCAAGGCGCAAGGACAGGGACTTGCATTCGACATGTCCCGGTTCGAGATTCCGTTGGCCATGCGCCGCGGCGCGAAGACGAGCCCGTTCCGGTTTCCGGAGGCGCCGGGAATCCGATGGTGCCTGGTGGACTTGAGCGACGAGCGCTTCGCGGCCGCCGTGGCGTACGAATCGAGGGATTCCGTTGACGGCGAGTCCGGAACGCTTGCGGGCGATACCGGCCGGCGCCCGCGTTCAACTCTTGCTCAGGAGGAAGTTCTCCATCGCAAGCATGTCGAGTCCGGAGGCGAAAAAGGTCTTGACCGCGTCGCGCGGGGCGCACGCGATCGGTTCGTCGAAGTAGTTGAGCGACGTGTTCAGAAGCGCGGGAACGCCGGTCAACTCGCGAAACCGCTCGAGCAACTGAAACAGGGACGGTGAAGTCGTTCTGGATACCGATTGAATCCGAACCGGGCTCGTTCCGAAATACTCCGGCAGCCGCGTCGACCTCGACATGAAGGGAGACGACACCGGCGCCGCGTCCTCGGTCATGACGACGGCATAGGACATGTAGGCGGGACGCTTCTTGAGGTACGAGCTGAGGTTGTCGCACGCGTACGGGTCGGCGGGGTTGGCGAACACGCTCCGCGCCCCGAGCGCCCGCAGGCCGAACTCGCAACGCCCCTCGAACCAGCCGACCATCCGGCCCCGGTCCAGCGCCGCGCAGACCTCGCTCACCCATTCGGACTGCCGGTGGAAGGCGTAGCGCGCCTTGCAGTTGTCCAGCACGCCCTTGACTTCGTCCCGCCCGTAGACCGGGCCCAGAAACGGAGCCGGACGAGCGGGGACGGCGCCGGGCTGCGCCGCCATGGGGCCGCCGATTGCGCATCCCGCGTTGCCGGGCGCGAACGACACGCCGAGGTGACATTCGGGGAACGCGTCCGCGAGCGCGTCGTTCAGGCTCCAACTGTGGAACACGCCGCCGCAAAGGGCGATTCGGCGGTGCGCGCCGCCGGCCATGACGGATTCCACGGTCTGCTTGACGTGACGCACCAGCACGGCGTGCATGGACGCCGCCGCATCCAGGTGCGCGGCCGAGGGCCGGGAGCCGCGGCGAAGCCGGGGGCATTCCAGCGCGCCCTCGAGCGCCTCGAGTCTCGCGACCCCCTCCTCGGCCATCCCGTGGAGGCGGTCGGCGAACCGGGGCTCGCCGGCTTGCGCCATGTTCTCCAGATGATGGACCTGCGATGGCGTCAATCCCAGGAACTCGATCCAGATCTCCATCGTTCGAACCACGCTGGACGGCGACGAACGCGCGATGTCGTCTGCGGGCCTGCTGACGACGGTCCGGTTGCGGCCCACCATGACGACGGCGTCCGCGTCGGGTTCGACCGCGGCCGCCAAGGCCGTCTGGGCCCGTGCGTGGTCGACGATCCGGACCGGCGCCGTGATCGCGTGGTACCGCGCCAGGAACGCTTCCAGGAACGCGACGTCCTGGGCGACCCGCTCCGGCGAGGCCTCGGCTTCGGGGGTGTATACGGTCTCTTCGACACGCCCGCCGTCGATTCCGGCGTGCCGCAGCGCGGCGTCGACGGCCAGCGACGGCCTCGGTCGGTCGTCGAGGATGCCGCCGCCCTTCGAACGCCGCAGTTTTTCTTCCTCGATGGCGAACTGCAGCGCGGTGTCCCGGAACAGGCTGACGGCCGTTCCGGAGCGGAGGCCGGAGATTCCGACGATCCAGGGATTCGCGGGGGACGGAGATTCCACGGGACCGGGGATCGAGCTATACGCTCGGTCCATCCTCCCGGCGAGTGGGGCGCCCGTCCACGACGGGATTCAACCTCGCTGGTCGACCGGCGCCCATTTCAAGGTGGGCGCCGGCCCCTCATACTCGGCGCGCGGACGGATCAGGCGATTGTCGGCATACTGCTCGAGCAGGTGGGCGGTCCAGCCCGCCATGCGGCTTATGGCGAAGAACGGCGTGAACAGGTCGATGGGCATTCCGATCGTGTAATACGTGCTGGCCGAGTAGAAGTCGACGTTCGCGTTCAGGTTCTTTTCCGTGTTGATGATCTTCTCGATGTGCGCCGACATCGCGTACCACTTCGTGTTGCCCACGCGCTCACCGGACTCCTTCGACATTCGCCGCAGGTGCGTGGCGCGCGGATCCTCGGTCTTGTAGACCCGATGGCCGAATCCGGGGATCTTCCTCTTTTCGGCCAGCATGCCGCGGATGGCGTCCTCGACTTGCGAATCGTCGCCGATCTCGAGCAGCATCTTCATCACGGCCGCGTTGGCCCCGCCGTGGAGAGGGCCCTTCAGCGCCCCGATGGCGGACGTCACCGCCGAATACATGTCCGAGAGCGTCGCCGCGGTGACGCGTCCCGCGAACGTCGAAGCGTTCCACTCATGGTCGGCATGGAGGATCAATGCGATGTCGAGGGCCCGTTCGACCACCGTGTTGGGAACATCGCCGGTCAGCATGTAGTGGAAGTTTCCGGCATGGCTGAGATCGGAGCGGGGGGCCACGGGATCGTTCCCGTCCCGCAGCCGGGCGGCGGCCGCGACGATGGTGGCCGCCTGGGACGTCAGGCGGATGGCCTTCCGAAGGTTCGCCGCGGGCGAGTTGTCGTCGGCTTCGGGATCGAACATGGACAAGGCCGAGACGGCCGTTCTCATGGCTGCCATGGGTGCCGCGCCCCGCGCGAAGTGACGCATCATCGCGATCACCTCGTCCGGAATCGCCCGCGACGCGGCCAACCTCGATGTGGTGTCGTCCAGCTCCGAGGCGGAAGGCAGGGTTCCGAACCACAGCAGGTGCGCCGTTTCCTCGAACGTCGAGTTCGGCGCCAGCTCGTGGATGTCGTAGCCGCGGTAGGAAAGGATTCCTTTCTCTCCGTCGATGAAGCAGATCCCGGAGCGCCCCGCGATCACATCCTCGAGTCCAGCTTGCATGCGTTTCCTCCGCTGTCTTTCAGGCCGTTTGCCAAAGGCAACGATTCTATTGTTTTGTGGACCCGCTTTCTACTTGAAATCCGGCCCCGCCACGCGTCCGGGCGGCGCGCGGGCGCCGTGCTAGAATCGAAACGGGAGATGCCCGTCTACCTCGACAACAACGCGACGACAGCCGTGAGGCCGGAAGTGCTCGCGGCGATGACGCCCTATTTCCTTGACGGTTACGGCAACGCGTCGTCCATTCACTGGTTCGGTCAGCAGGCCAAGGCGGCCATCGACGACGCGCGCCGTGAAGTCTCGGCGCTGATCGGCGCGGAACCGTCCGAGATCGTCTTTCTGAGCGGCGGCACGGAAGCCGACAACCTCGCCATCGCCGGAATCGTCGAGTCGCAGAAGCCGAAGGGGCGGCACATCGTCACGTCCCGGATCGAGCATCCGGCCGTTTTGAACACCTGCAAACACCTGGAGAAGCAGGGTTTCGACGTGACGTTCCTTCCGGTGGACGCCGACGGACTGTTGACGGCGGACGCCGTGCAGCGTGCGATTCGGTCCGACACGATCCTGATCTCGATCATGCACGCCAACAACGAGATCGGAACGATCCAGCCGGTGGACGAAATCGGCCGCGTGGCCCGCGACGCGGGCGTCTGTTTCCACTCCGACGGCGTCCAGGCGGCGGGCAAGATTCCCGTCGACGTCCGTGCGCTCGGCGTGGATCTCTACTCATTGTCGTCGCACAAGATTCACGGACCCAAGGGCGTGGGCGCGCTGTTCGTCGGGAAGGGAACGCCGTTGACGCCCCTGGTCCGGGGCGGCGGCCACGAGCGGAACCGCCGGGCGGGAACCGAGAACGTGGCGGGCATCGTCGGTTTCGGTTGCGCGGCCCGGCTTGCCCGGGAGGACCTGGCCGACGCCATGCTCCGAACCGGGGAGTTGCGGGATCGGATGGAGGCCCGGTTGCAGGCGGAGATTCCCGACCTTCGAATCAACGCACGCAACGCGCCCAGGCTTCCCAACACGTCCAACATCATGGTCGATTACGCCGAAGGCGAGGGCATGGTGATCTCGTTGGATCTCAAGGGGATCGCGGTGTCGACCGGTTCGGCGTGCTCGTCGGGCTCGATGGAGCCCTCGCACGTCTTGACGGCCATCGGAAAGACGCCCGGAGAAGGCTTCGGCAGCCTCCGGATCAGCTTGAGCGTGCTGACGACCGACGACGAGGTCGACCGCCTCGTCGAGACGCTTCCGGGCATCGTCGAGCGCTTGCGGCAGTTGTCTCCGCACTACCGGAAATAGACCGCGCGCGCCGCTGCCGCCCTCGGGCGGGGACACCGGATGACATACTCGGACAAGCTCCTGGACTACTTCGAGAATCCCCGATGCGTGGGCGAGCTCGAGGACGCCGACGCTACGGCCGAGGTCCACAACCCCGTGTGCGGCGATACGCTGAAGCTGTGGGTGCGCGTGGCGGACGGCAAGGTCGCCGATGCGCGGTTCAAGGCCCAGGGTTGTCCGGCCGCGATCGCAACGAGCTCGTTCGCGACGGAGATGCTGATCGGCCAGGATCTGGACTCGGCGCGGCGGATCACGCGCGAACAGATCGCCGACGCGCTGGGCGGGCTGCCCGCATCCAAGATCCATTGCAGCGTCCTGGCTTCCGATGCGATCCGTGCCGCGCTGGACGGGCTCCGATGAGCGACTTCCGATGATTGCCGTCGCCATGAGCGGGGGCGTGGATTCCTCCGCTGCCGCAGTCGTTCTCAAGCAAAGCGGCGAGGACATCGTCGGCCTGTCGATGCAGCTGTGGAACCAGCGGCGCATCATGGACGGCGAGGCCGTCGATTCCGACGCGCGGACACGCCGCAACGGCCGATGCTGCTCGCTGGACGATCTGTGGGACGCGCGCCGCGTGGCGGCTCACATCGGTTTTCCCTTCTATGTCCTGAACCTGGAAGATGCATTCGAGCGGACCGTGGTGGAGCCGTTCGTCGAGACGTATCTGCGCGGAGAAACGCCCAGTCCCTGCGTGCTGTGCAACAACTTCGTCAAGTTCCATCACCTGGTCGATCGGGCGCGGCAGATCGGCGCGGATCGCGTGGCCACGGGGCACTATGCGCGCGTCCGACGTGACCCGGAGCGGGAGCGATGGCTCCTGTTGCGTGGACGGGACGTGCGGAAGGACCAGTCGTATTTCCTCTTCGGCTTGACTCAGGACCAGTTGTCCCGGACGGTCTTCCCACTCGGGGATCTGACCAAGGACGAGGTGCGCGCGATCGCGCGGAGCGCCGGTCTGCCGACCAGCGACAAGCCCGAATCCCAGGAAATCTGCTTTGTCCAGGAGGGCGGTTACGCCGATTTCGTCGAACGGTACAAGCCCGCGTCCGCTCCCCGGGATGGCGAGATCGTCGATCTCGAAGGCGGCGTCGTCGGGGCGCACTCCGGCGTCCACCGCTACACGGTGGGACAACGCAAGGGGCTGGTCGCGTCCGGGCGTCCGCGATACGTCGTTCGCATCGAGCCCGAGCGGCGGCGCGTCGTCATCGGCGATGACGCCGACACGCTCGGGCGGACGTTCCGCGTCGGCGGCGCGAACTGGATTGCCATCGACGAGCCGGACGAGAACCCGATCCGGTGCGACATCCAGATTCGCAACCGTTTCGAGCCCCGACCCGGCGCGGTCTGGGTCGAGAACGGGGAAACCCGCGTGCGTTTCGACGAGCCGCAGCGCGCCGTCACTCCCGGACAGGCCGCGGTCTTCTACTGGGGCGATATCGTGGTGGGCGGCGGCTGGATCCGCCGGTAGTGGACAACTACTTCAACTACTTCACCGAAATCGAGCGCCATTTCCAGTCCAGGCGGGAGAGCTTTACGCTGCTCTCGACCCTGGATTGGGTGTTGATCGAAACGTGGAAGGATCAAGGTGTCCCGCTGGAGTTGGTCCTGAAGGGCGTGGACCGGGCATTCTCGAAAGCGCGGCGGCCGGTCGGCTCCCTGGCCTACTGCGCCGGCGCCGTCGCCGAGGTCATCGAAGAACAGAAGGAATTGCGAACCGAGGCGCCCGAGCCGCCCGGGTTCGGGACGGACGAAGTCCGGGACTACGTGGGGCGGTTGGCGTCCACGGTTCGCGCGCTCGAGGACCGGTGGCCGGAGTTCGCGGCCCGGATCGCGTCGATCGCCGATGGAATCGCCGCGACCGACGCGTCGGACCTTCGCGCGGGTGAGAACGCGTTGAACGCGATCGAGGACAAGCTGACGTCGATCATCGAGATCGCGGCCGACGAATCCGTGCTGATCGAGGTCCGGAACGAGGTGGAGCGCGGCATGGCCCCGGTCCGCTCCAGAATGACCGTCGAGCAACTGGCCATGCTGGAACGGCAACTGTGGAAACGCAAGCTGATGGAGCGATACGGCGTCCCGCGCCTGAGCCTGTTCTACCTGTTCTGATGCTCAGCCCTGGTGCGACTCGAGATCCTGGACGCGGCCGAGGATCTGGCGACTCGCTGACAGAAGATCGCGTGCCGCGGATGCCAGCGTGTCGATGTCGCGCCGAGATTCCCTCATCTGCCGATCCAGGTGATTCATCTGTCGGTCCAATCGGTCTTGCCGTTTTTGCAGACGCCAGTCGTTCTCTTCGAGTTGCTGCATGCGAATGGCCGAATCGGCCTGGTGCTTCAGAATGAATTCCATCGTGCTCTGCATTTCTTCGGGTGTCATGCGGGTGCGCCTTCGAGCTTGAGGAAAGGGCGTGGACAAGTGTACAACACCGCCGGGATTCGCTTGCGGGTTCGAATCGAGAAACTGGTTTACGGCGGCGCCGGATTGGCCCGGACCGATGTGGGCGTGGTCTTCGTGGGGCGCGTGTTGCCGGGCGAGCTCGTCGACGTCGAGCTTGTCGATCGAAAGAAGGATTACGCCCGAGCGCGCCTGGTGGCCGTCGTCGAAGCCTCCGAGGATCGTCGGGAACCCCATTGTCCCAACTTCGCGACGGCCGGCTGCTGCGGCTGGAGCCATATCGCATACGCGCGTCAGATCGCGCTCAAGGAAACCATCGTTCGCGAGGCCCTCCGCCGCCACGGCCGGATCGAATGGGAATCCGGCCTCGAGCCGGTAACCGCGCCGGAACGGGAATACAGGATCCGCGCACGGTTTCATGTCGTCGACGGGGACTCGGGACCGCGGCTCGGTTTCCTGGAGGAAGGAACACGCAACGTCGTTCCGATCGCGGGTTGCGCGGCGCTCGCGCCCCAACTCAACCGGTTCATCGCCGAGGCGAACGCTTCGCTGGCGGAGCGGCCCCTGAGGGGAGCCGACGAGGTGAGCGCCATCGTCTCGCCCGACACCGGACACGTGGGCGCCAGCTTCCACCGGGGCCGGGAGCGTGTGTCCTGGAAACGCCGCGAACCGCGCACGCGGGTTCGCGGCATCGAGTACCGGCTTCGGGCCGACGCATTCTTCCAGCCCAACCGGTTTCTCCTGGAACCCATGATGGCCGAGGTCGCCGACGCCGTCGCCGGCGCGAAGACCGTGCTGGACCTGTTCTGCGGAAGCGCGTTCTTCTCGTTGCCCATGGCCCGGGCCGGCGCGGCTGTCGTCGGCGTCGACCGCCGGTCCGTGGCGAACGCGTCCTGGAACGCCCGCCACAACGCGATCCGCGGCGTCGAGTTCGTCAAGGCGCCGGCATGGGCCTATCTGCGGACGACGCGGGCCGCGCCCGACGCCCTCATCCTGGACCCGCCGCGGACGGGAGCCGGGAAGAACGTCGTCCGCCGGGTGGCGTCCATCGCTCCGGCCCGCGTCGCCTACGTTTCGTGCAACCCGACGACGTTCGCGCCCGAAGCCCGAATCCTGATCGACAACGGCTATCGACTCGCCTCGCTCCGCTTCGTCGACCAGTTTCCCGGGACCCCGCACATCGAAACGGTCGCGCTGTTCGAGCGATGAGGCTGCATTGTCCCAACCGGAATGTCCCGACTCCAAGAACGGCTCGGACTATCGCGGCACGGTACGCGCCCTTGACAGATCCGAATCGATCGGACCAGACTGCGACTAGTCTATTGTTCGCGACGTCGAACCAAGGAGGTCAACGCCGTGGCAGAAATCGGCGCGTTCGAGGCGAAGACTCACCTGCCGCAATTGCTTCAGCGCGTGGAAGCGGGTGAACGCTTCATCATCACCAGGCACAGCCGTCCGGTGGCCGAACTCATCCCGTTCCAGGCCAGCGATTCCGGCAAGGTGCGCTCCGCCATCGATATCCTGAAGGAGTTCCAGAAAACACACAGCCTGGGCGGGCTTTCTGTGCGTCGGATCGTCGAGCAAGCGCGCAAGTACTGATGGCCTTCGTCCTCGACTGCTCGGTCGCCATGGCATGGGTCTTTCCTGACGAAGCCTCCGAGGCGACCGCACGGCTGCGCGATGCGCTTATCGACGGCCGTGCTTTCGCGCCGTCCCTTTGGCCGGTCGAGGTCGGCAGCGTCCTCCTCGCCGCCACGCGGCGGGGCCGCGTCGGAGCGGACGAGTGGCCCGGTATCCTTGCCGCCCTCGCGGCGTTACCCATCGAGGTGGAACCTGCGTCCACGTCGCGCGCATGGGGGCCTGTTCTGGCGCTTGCCGACCGGCACGACCTGTCCTTCTACGACGCCATGTATCTGGAACTCGCCGTGCGTATGCGGTTGCCGCTCGCGACGCTGGATCGGGAACTTGCCGCCGCGGCGCAAGCCGCCGGAATCGATACGCCCGTTGCGGCGCCGGGGCGATGAGGCAGCGGCGGCCGTACCCGCCAAACCGCACTGGGAACCGCCAGACAAGACGTTCCGGCGGTTGACCGAATCCGCGTCCGCCATGACCGGGGCGCGAACCCGATAACGGTCGATTCAACGTGGGGGATTCATGGTACGGACGCGAATCTACCTGACAGAAAGTCAGTGCGCCGAGCTGGCGGCCATCGCCGTCCGAACCGGCCGGCGACGGAGCGAGATCATTCGCGAGGCTGTCGACAGTCTCATCGAAAGAAACAGACGGGATCGGCATGACGCCGTTCTCCGGGAGGCGTCTGGAATCTGGCGCGGCCGCACGGATCTTCCCGAACTCGACCGACTGCGGCGTGAGTGGGACCGGGATTAAGCGTCGTCGTAACCCATTTCCTGGTTGAAACGGACATGCAGAACCATTCCTTGACCGAACATCGCGGCGGGTCGTCCTTGTCGGGCAACGATCGGGAGAATACCGTGGGTCCGTACGTCACTGGACGCCAACGTTTTCCTGATCAAGACGTCTCGATGTGCCTCAACAGCTTGTAGGCGAACGCGCCGTCGCCGAGGTCGAAGGTTTCCAGCCGGGCGCCCTCGGAATCACGCATGATGTGGACGCCGTGAATGACGTTTTCACCACCGTTATAAGGCTCGACGGCGACGATGCGGTCGTGCGCTATGCGAAAGCGTTCCGAGGCGCCTCCGAAATAGATGTGTCGTGTCGTGATGCCGAAAACACCCGAGTCGACGAATTCCGTGGCCTCATCCTCGATCACGTCTCCGGTGAAACGGCCGGACAACAGGTAGACGCGGCCGTCGATCTCCCGCGATGTGCGCACTCTGTAATAGTTCACGTTCGGGAACACCCATAGAAGCGTTTCGGATTTCTGCAGCCGGAAGGGCAAGTCCGGCGTGTTGCAAACGATGCGCTGTTTCACTTCGCCGTCGATGACGTCCCGCAAGATGGTGGTCTGGACGAGGCGGGTGAAGGCGCCGTTTCCGTCGAGATCATCCTGTCCGATGTCGAAGTGGGAGAACACCGTCGACAGGGCCGTTTCCCTGGCCTCGGTGAGCGATTCCTTTTCGAGGACGTTCTCGATTTCTTTTTCGACCGCGGCGATCACGACGGGGCGCAGTTCGGCATCGCCAAGATGCGAGGAACGAACTGCGCCTTCGATGTCCGCTTGCAATTCCGCCATGGCGTCGTCGGAGTGCTCGCCGCGGTCGACAGCGTCCCGTATGCGTTGCCCGACCTGATCGGCCGCCGCCTCGGCGCGCTTCGCCTTCACGCGCCGCCAGATGTGGCCGCTGTCGACATCCTCGCGCGTGTACCCGAATCGGTCCAGTACGGCGTCCAGACGGTCCTCTTCGGTGGCGTCGACGCCACTCTTGGCCAGGGCGGCTTCCACACACGCCGCCCACCCGTTGCCCAACGCCTGTTTGAGAGCGTCCGTTATCCGAGCCTCTTCAGCGGTCTGGAGGATCCGCTCGGCTGATTCTTCGGGAGCGAGATCGGCGCGGCCGACCAGCGTCGCGATGTCCCGCATACCGGCGGCGTGCGCTTGCTTGCACGCGGAATGGCTGCTTCGCAGAAATCCCGCGGGTCGGTTGCAGAACATGCAATTCGCCATAGTGTGTCTCCCGGTTCCACGAACCGGAGTCCTGGGCCCATACAATGTCGTGCGCCCGGGTCATCGATCGGCGCGAGCGCCGGAGCCTCAGCCGTCCCGGTGGACGAGTCCAGGGAGGACCGCGCTGATCTCGCCACGGAGGACGGCGTCGGCCATGCCGTCGAGCGGCGTCGGGTCGCGGTTGACGATGATCAGGCACGCGCCCGCCCGCCGCGCGATCCGCGGGATCGACGCGGCCGGTTCCACGACCAGCGACGACCCGACGGCGAGCAGCAGATCGCAGGTCTCGGCCGCGGCTTCGGCCCGCGTCATCACGTCGCGCGGCATCGCCTGTCCGAACGAGACCGTGGCCGGCTTGAGCAACCCCCCGCACGGACGGCAACGCGGCGCCGTCTCGCCGGCCTCGACGCGCCGGCATGCCTCGTCGAAGTCGATCGCGTCCCCGCACGACAGGCAGACCGCCTCGGTCGTGGCGCCGTGCAACTCCAGCACCGCGCCGGCGGGCAATCCCGAACGCTGGTGCAGGCGATCGATGTTCTGGGTGATGAGCGCCTCGAGTCGGCCCTGGCCGTGCAACTCCACGAACGCGTGGTGCCCGGCATTGGGCTCGGCGTCACGCATGGCGGGCCAGGCGGCGACTTTCTGACGCCAGTACTCGACACGGCCGGCCTCGCTGGAGACGAACTCCTGGAAGTCGACGATCCGGTTCCGCGCCCAAACGCCGTTCGGACTCCGGAAGTCCGGGACGCCCGACTCGGTCGAGATCCCGGCGCCGGTGAAGCCGACGATGCGCGACGCACCGGCGACCAACCGGCGGGCTGCCCCTTGATCCATGACGGGATTCTATCCGCGACGCGACGCGGCTTCCAGGACGGGGTTCGGAAGGGCGGATTCGGAACGGTCGCGGAGTCTGCTAGACTGGAACGGCCCTTTCCCGTTTCCGACACCGAACATCCTTGCCGCCGCTACTGGTTCCGCTTCTGGGCCTGATCGCCGGAATCGCGGCTTCGCCGTGGCTGGACGCCGCTCCGGTCTGGACAGTGCTTCCTCTCGCCGCTCTGGTCGCGGCGGCCCGCCCGCGTCTGGTCTTCATCACGGTGTTCCTCGTCGGTGTCGGCGTCCGGTCCCACCACGAGGCCCGCCCGCCGTACATCGTCGACGACGGCCTGCCCGTCCGCGTGGAGGCGGTTCTTGACCGCGCGCCGGAGTTCCGGGCTTCCGGTTACTACCTGACGGTCCGGGTCGTCCGCGTCAACGACGCGCCGCTTCGGGGCCGCGCGCGGCTCGTCTACTTTCCGCCCGAGGACCATCCGCAACTGGTGAGGCTCTTCGAACAGCTCGAGCTGGGATCGGGCGACCGGATCGCGTTGCTGGTCCGTCTGCGCCGTCCTACCGTTTACCGGAACCCTGGAGGCTTCGACTATCGACGCTTTCTCCAGCGGCAGCAAATCTACTGGACCGGCTCGATCCGGAGTCCCCGTTTGGTCACCGTCGTGTCCCGGGGATGGCACGGGGGAGACCGGGTCCGCCAATGGGCGAGCGACCGCATCGAGCGGCGGCTGGGCGAAGACGAAACGCTCCGGGCGCTGGCGTTGGGAATGGTGCTGGGGCATCGACGCCGCCTGCCGGACGCGGCCGAGCGTCAATTCGAGGCCGCGGGGTTGATCCATTTGCTGGTGGTGTCCGGATTCAACCTCGCGGTCGTCGCCGCGGCCGCTTTCTGGCTCGGGCGGCGCATTCGTTTCGGCCGCCGCCAGCGCAGCCTCGCACTGATCTTCGCGCTCGGCGTCGTCCTCGTTTATGCCTTTCTGGTCGAAGGCGACGCCCCGGTTGCGCGGGCGACGACGATGGCCGTCATTCTCATCGCCGGCACGCTGTTGGATCGGGGGTATGACATCGGGAACGCCCTGTGCGCGGCCGCCATCCTGATCCTGGCGGCGGCGCCGCTGGCGCTGCTGGAAACGGGATTCCAACTCACGTTCATGGCCGTGCTGGCGATCCTGTTTCTGGCCGTTCCCTGGATCCGTTGGAGACTGGGTGATCGAATCGCCTCGTTGCGCCACCTGGACAATTCCGCTCTCGACATGCGCCTTCCGGTCGATGCGGTGGACTGGCGTGTGTCGAGGCGGTTGAAACGCGAGCTGTCGGGGCGGCCGTTATGGATCGGCGCGCTGCCCCGCCGGTTGTTCGTTTTGTTGGCGGAGATCGCCATCGTGACCGCGGCCGTACAGCTGGCGCTGCTGCCGTGGACGGTCGAGTCGTACCATCGGCTCTCGCCGGTGTCCATCCCGTTGAACATGGTCGGCGCGATCGTCGCCGGAATCGTGACGCCGTTGGGTCTGGTCCTGATCCTCGTTCCGGATTTCGCCGCCGCGCCGGTCGCCGCGATCGTCGAGGCGGCCCTGAGGGTGTTCGTGGTTGCCGTGGAGCGGGGTTTGGAGTTGCCGGGGGCGACGTTCCGGGTCCCGTCGCCGCCGGCCGCGATCTGGTGGGCGTTCGGCGTGCTTCTGGGGGCCGCGGCATGGGCCGCTCGCCGCCGGAGCGGGCTGGGCCTGGCGGGCAGCGTGTCCTCCATCATGGTTCTGGTCGTGCTGGCCGGATGGGCCGACTTCTCTCCGCCGCCGCCGGAACACGCGGCGCTGACCTTCGTCGACGTCGGTCAGGGGGACGCGATCCTGGTCGAGCTGCCCGACGGCCGCCGCTTCATGGTCGACGGAGGCGGCGTCGCCACCGGAGCCTACCGTTCGCTCGAGGGCGAAGGGGGGTTCTCGATCGGAGCGGACGTGCTCAGCCCGTTTCTGTTTTCGCAGGGGATCCGCACGCTGGACGCCGTCGCGTTGACGCACGCGCATCACGATCACATGGACGGGCTGTTCGACCTGATCGAGAACTTCGACGTGGGCGAGCTCTGGGTGGGGCGGAATCCGGCCGTGCCCCGTTACCTTGAACTTCTGGATCACGCCGCCACTCACCGTGTGCCCGTCCGCCGGCTCGTCGCGGGCGCGCGCGCGGGGCCGTTCCGCGTTCTCAATCCGCCGGGTGCGGGTGCGCCGTCGATCCGGGTCGCCAACGACGATTCCCTGGTCCTGTTGCTCGATACGGAATACGGCGACGCGCTCCTGACCGGGGACCTGGAGTCGGATCTGACCGCGGCGCCGCGGCACGTGTCGCTCCTGAAGGTCCCGCACCACGGAAGCGCGAACGCCCGGCTGAGGACGTCGGCCCGCCTGCGGGTCGTATCCGTCGGCGCCAACAACACGTTCGGTCATCCCCATCCGTCGACCATGCCGGCGCTGCGCACCGACGTCTTGGGCGCGATCCGGGTGGAGCTGGGGCCGGACGGACCGGCGGTGACGTCACCCCTCCGGTGAGACCGTCGGCGTGGATGGAGCCGCGATATTCGCGTTCTCGAACGTTGCGGAATAAGTTGCTGATGCGCAATACTTTAGATGAAGTAGGGGACGAAAGCGGCGACGCTTGCGTCGCGGATCGTCCATCCAATGAATTTTCCTTGTGACCTTTCGGTGACGGGGTCGTCCAAACCCCTGATCATGGATGCCACGACCTTGCAGCGGGCTCCAAAATCCGAAGCGGCGTCGAACGACGAACGGTGGCTGGTCGAGCAAGCCAAGAACGGCGACCGCGAAGCCTTCGAACAGTTGGTCCACCTGCATGATCGTGATATCTTGCGCCTTGCCTTTCACATGCTGGGCAATCGCGAGGAGGCGCGCGACGTCTTTCAGGAGACGTTTCTCAAGGCGTATCGCTCCATGGGCCGTTTCCGTTCCGAATCGAGCTTCTATACCTGGATCTACCGGATTGCCACGAACGTGGCCCTGGACAAGCTTCGGAAGCGTCAGGCGCTGCGAGACGAAATCTCCTACGATGCGGATGCGGAAGCACATCCGGACCGGCCCGCGTTGAAGGACACGTTCGAAGAGAAGAGCTATTACAGCAATCCCGAACGGCGCCTCTACGGCCGGGAAGTCGGAGACAAGATCCAGGACGTGCTGAAGACGTTGTCGGAAAAGGAACGGCTCGTCTTCGAGTTGCGCCACTATCAGGGGATGAGGCTTCGGAAGATCGGCGAGATCATGGGCAGCAGCGAGGAAACGGCGAAGAACTACCTGTTCCGGGCCACCCGGAAGCTGCGAGCCCAACTGGCGGAGATATAGAAGTCCGATGCGTTGTCGAGAACGTCAACACGATATCGTCTTGTACCTCTATGAGGAGTTGTCCGACGACGCCCGACGAGAGCTGCGGGCGCACCTGGACGACTGTGCGGCCTGCCGGTCGTTCCTGGAACGCGAGGAACGCCTGCAAGTGGAGTTGACCGAAGACTTTTCCGAATGGGAAGTCCCCGCCGACCTGCTGGTCGAGTGCCGCCGCGAGCTCTCCGACCGACTGGACGGCGTCGACGAGCGGCGCTCCTGGTGGCGATGGCCATGGGGGTCGGACGCCTGGCCGCGGATGCGGTTCCTGGAATCGGCCGCGCTGCTTTCGATGGGTTTGGCCGGCGGCGTCTATGTCACGAACCTGCTCTCCCCTCCCGTTCCGGTCCCCGAGCCCATTCAAGCCGCCATACCGCAGGATGCGGCCGTCACCAACTTGAGGATCATCGAGTCCGATCCGGCTACCGGCGAGGTGGAGTTGGCGGGTGAGATGGTCCAGCCGATGCGCGTGCGCGGGAACGTCGAGGACGATGCCATGCAGAACATGCTCGTCGGAGCGTTGCAGTCGCCCAGCAATCCCGGCGTCCGTCTCGGAGTGGTCGAGATATTGTCGGAGAATCCCGCCGACCCCGGCGTAAAGAGGGCGCTGATGGCCGCGCTGCTCAGCGACGACAACCCTGGCGTCCGCCTGGGAGCGCTGCAGGCCCTGGAGCCGTTCGCCCGGGAAGATGACGTTCGCGAGGTGTTGAGGCACGTCGTGCAGAACGACGACACGCCCGGAATTCGCATCCAGGCCCAGGAGGCGATGGCCCCGATGAGCCAGGAAGAAGCCATGGCGGCCCTGGTCGACGAGATGACCCGTGACGATCCGAACGCATACATCCGGGCTCTGCAGTTGAGTTACGTAGGCGGGCAATAGTGGCCACGTCCGACAGGCCGAGGACGCCCGGGACCCGCCGGCGCGGCAGACGCGAACTGCTGGGCGTTCTTCCCGCCCTGCTGGCGTTGCATTCCGCCGCCTTCGCCGATTGTCCGGCGCCGGAAGACGGCGCGGTGTTCGTGCGCGTGGATTCGGGCGCGCTCGTGGTCGACACCTCCGCAACCGGTATCGTCGCGGTCGAAGTGTCCACGACATCGAACGCGCCGGTCGAGGTGCAGGAGCGGTGTTTCGATGATCGCGTCGAGATCGAAGGCCGCGTTCCGGATCGGGTCTATGCGCCCCTGGACTGGCGTATCCGAGTGCCCCGTTCCGTCGACCTGGACCTGGTCACCTTGGCCGGCACGATCCGGATCGGGTCGACCGACGGAAGCGTCACGGCCCGAACCACCGGCGGCTCCGTCATTGCCGGCGGCATCGGAGGCGATGCCGCGATGATGACGCAGGGAGGGTCGATCCTGGCCGGCGACATCGACGGCAACGCCGAGCTTCGCAGCGCGGGCGGCGGCCAGATCGAGATCGGAAACGTCGGGGGCAACGCCGAGCTGGAAACCATGGCGGGACCGATCACGACCGGAACCGTCGCGGGCCGCGTGCATGCCGAGACCCACGGGGGAGCCATACGGGTCGCCGAGAGCATCGGACAGTTGGACGCGGTCACGCTGGCGGGCGACATCCGGATCGGCGTCTCGAGCCTGACCCGGGTTCAGACGGCGGGAGGCAACATCATCGTCGGCCGCGTCCGGGGGCCGTTCGTCGGATCGACCGAACTTGGCGACATCCGGATCGAGCGAGCCGAATCTTATGTCGAGGCTTCGACGGGCGCCGCCGGCGACATTGAAGCCCGGTTGACTCCGTTGTCGCTCGATGGCGACCTGCACGTGAGCCTGACGACGCATTCGGGCAACATCCGGCTGGAGATCCCCGAAGACATGCCCGCGGATCTCGAAGCCCGGATCGCCCGCAGCGTCATCCGCCAACCCGATATCCGGTCCGAGTTTCCTCTGGAGACGGTGGGCGGACCGATCAACATTCCGGCCGAGTTGGCCAATGCGTTCGCCATGGGAACCAGCGTCGGTCGGCGCGGCCAGATCAATGGCGGCGGCAACGCCGTTCGACTGGAGTCCTCCCGCGGCGCGATCCGCATCCAGCGTCTTCGCCGGTAGCGCTGCGGCCCGCGGCCGCTAACGCTCTCCCCGGGCCACCACGGTCTTGGCCTGTCCCGCGCTCAGGTAGCGTTCGGCCACGAACCGGACCACGTCGCGGTCGACTTGCCGAAGCTGCTCGCCGTAGAGCTCGACGGAGGAAGGGTCTGCGCCGGCAATGACGGCGCGCGCGAGTTCCATCAAACGTCCGCGCCGTGTCTCCCGCGTCATGCGGTACCGGAGCGTGGCGCGGTTGAGGGCGGCCTCGAATTCTTCCCCGGTGACGCCGTCCTCGATCAGACGGTCCATCTGGGCGCGGATGGCTCCACGGACCGCCGGCTCGTCTCCGGGAGATGACGCCGCATACGCGTAAAAGGCGCCGGCCCGGGCGCGGAAGTCGGCGTCGAGGTCCACGGGGTGCGCAGCAACGCCGGCGTCGCGCAACGCCGCATCCAGACGTCCGGCCCGTCCGGAAAGGACATGGCGGACCAGCGTCAGTCCGAGCCGGTCCTCGTGCCCGTACGGCGCGACCATCGTGCCGTGGACGACAACGCTTTGCCGCGCTGCGACCGTGAATGCCGCTTCCTCTTCGTCGAGCGGCGCCCCGGGGAACGGGAGCGTCGAGAGGTCCACGGCGAAGAGGTCCTCGTTGGTCAAGCCCTCGGCGATGGGCGCGATCAACTCGGTGCCGCGCGTGTCGCCGGCAATCACGATCAGCGGCATCACGCGCCGCTGGTGCTGCTGTTGCCATTCGACCACGTCGTCGGCGTCCAGGCCCGAGACCGACGTTTCGGTCCCGACCGCGGGGCGTGCGTAGGAGTGATCGTCGAAGAGGGTGGCCAGGAACAGCCGAAGCGGATGGCCTACGCCGTCTTCGGACAGGCTTCGGATTCGAGCCGCCTGCAGCGCCTTCTCGCGCTCGACGTCTTCCTCGAGGAACGTGGGTTCCTGCAGCACGTCGACAAGTATGTCGATGGCGTCGGCCATTCCCGAGCTGGAGCCATCGAGGATGTAGCCGAAAAAGTCGGGTTCGTTGACGATCTCGATATCGACGGCCGCGTTCTCGATGCGCCGCGCGATGTCGGCCGTGTTGTACCGGAGCGACCCGCGCAGCGCGCTGTGCAGCATGAGTTCGGTGATCCCGGCCATCGACGCGGATTCGGAAATGCGGCCGCCGGGAAAGAAGATGCCGAACGAAACCAGGGGAAGGCGATGATCTTCGGCGATATAGACGTCCGGGCCGCGCAAGATCGAGCGCCGCTGGAGAGGCGGTAGGACGTCGACGACCAGCGCGTCGCCTGGACGGCCGATCTCCGCGGAACCCCCCACGGACTCGATGCTCCGCTCGACAACGTTGACCGGAACGCGATCCAGGACGTTCGATTCGAACTCGCCGGTCGACAGCGCGCGCGTGGACGACGACGGGAGGTATTCGAACACCGACACGTTGTCCCGCGTGAAGTGGCGCTCGATGACGCGAGCGATATCGTCCGCGGTGACCTCCGCGATTCCGTCCAGGTGGAATCGCGTCCGTTTCCAGTCGCCGCGCGCTTCCTCCAGGGACAGCTCGACGCCTAGACCGCCGACGGTTTCGATCCGGCGATAGTAGTCGCGGGCCACGCGGGCCTTGGCGCGCGCCAGATCTTCCCCGGTGACTCCGAAACGTCGGATCCGGTCCAGTTCGCCGAACACGGCAACCAGTGCGGCGCCGGGGTCGGCGGCGCGCAGCAGAATCTGGAAATACCCCATGCCGTCGAACGCGAGGTAGGCGGATTCGGCGCCGGCCAGGATGGCCTGCTCGTCGCGCAGGAACCAGTGGATGCGGGAGGCGCGTCCCCGGGTGAGGATGGCGGACAACGTTTCCAGGGCGTAGGGGTCCGCGCCCGCCGCGCCGACGCCGGGCACGTGATAGCCGACGGCGACATAGGGTTCCCGGACCTCACCTCGCATCCAGTCGTAACGGAGTCCGGCCTGGGGCGGTTCGCGCGGGGCGGGGTCGGCCCCGACCCCTGCGTTGGGCACGTTTTCGTGGATGCGCACCACCTCGTCCAGCATCGCGATCCGGTTGAACCGCCCGACCAGGGTCAGAATCACGTTCGAGGGCTGATAGTGCCGGTGGTGGAAACCGGCGATGTCGTCGGGCTCCCAGTTCCGGAGGGCGTCGGCGTCGCCGATCGGGGGCCGCCGCATGCGGTGGGCGACGAACGCGGTCCGGTACAGGCCTTCACGCGCGACGGCGTCGGCGTTGTCGAGCATGGCGGCGCGTTCGCGAAGCGCCGCCTCGACGTGCCATGCCGCCCGCTCCGGGTCCAGACCCGGGTTCCAAAGCCCGTCGGCAAGGATTTCCAACGCTCCCACGGCATGTTCGGACGTGACGATGGCTTCGTAGAGCGTGTGTTCGCCTTCGACGCGGGCGCTGGCGGCGCCGCCCAGCGTTCGGATTCGAGCTGCCGGGCCGTCCGGGCCTCCGTCGAGAACCAGTCCCGCGATCACGTGCGCGACGCCGCCGAGCGCGTCCGGATCGTCGAAGTGCCCGGCCCCGACGTGGGCGGTGATGCTGGTCAGACCGGCGGCGTTGCTCTCGTGGAGCAGCACGGTGAGGCCGTTCTTGAGGATCACCTTGCTGGTCTGGCCCGCGTCTTCCCAAAAGATGAACGGTCCGTCGACCTCGCCTCCGACGATGACGTCGGCATCCGGATCCGGGGCGCCCAACGGCAGCGGCGTGGGAAGATCCGGCGCCTCCTGCCCGGCGACCTGCAGCAACAACGCCATCACGAGCAGCATGCCCATATTCTACAGGGTGATCGCCCTCGGCCCGCGTCTATCCCGAGGCGGCCTCGATCCGACGCGAATGCGAGTCGACGTAGGTGAGTTTCACGCGGACCGGTGCGGGTGGCGTCAGATCCCCGAGACGCTCGGCCCATTCGACGACCACGACGTTCTCCGGATCGTCGAAGATTCGCTCCAGGTCCAGCCCGCAGAAGTCGCCGGCGTCGATGCGGTAGAGGTCCACGTGGTAGATCGGCGTCCGGCCGGAATAGCGGTTGACGAGCGTGAAGGTCGGGCTGGAGACGTCGTCGACGTCCGCCAGGCCGAAACCCGCGGCCAAGCCCTTCGTGAATGTCGTCTTGCCCGCGCCCAACTCTCCGAACAGCAACACGTGGGCCGGAAGCGGCAGCGAAGCGGCGAGGGCCCGGGCGAACTCGAACGTCTCGGCCTCGGACCGCGACAGGATCATCCGCATGCGTCAGTCGTCTCGAAGCTCCGACCAGGCTTCGGGCAGGAAATGCAGGATGTCGGTCGCCAGCATCGACTCTTCGCCGACCTCGTTGGCGGCGAGATCGCCGGCCAGACCGTGCAGATACACGCCCAGGCAGATGCGCTCCACCACGGCGCCGAGATGAGGCTGTCCGAGTACGCCGGCAATCATTCCGGTCAGTACGTCGCCGCTGCCGGCCGTGGCCATCCCGGCGTTGCCGGTCGGGTTGACGAAAGCCGACCCGTCCGGACCGGCGATCACCGTGCGAAAACCCTTCAGGACGATGTGGACGCCATGGGTCGAAGCGAACTCTCGGGCGACGGTGAGTCGGTCGCGCTGAACCTGGGCGATACTCGTTCCCATCAACCTCGCCATCTCTCCGGGGTGCAGCGT
>JAJEDW010000009.1 GCA_022821265.1 Acidobacteriota bacterium | reverse complement strand
CAGGCGTCTCGTCCGGGCGCGAAGGGATGTACCATCCCGTCATGACGTTCTTGAGGAACCCGCTCCTGAGGAGTCGCTCACGGTCGGTGCGGCTCAAGTCGTTGGACCGGATCGCCACGACGCCGCGACGCTGCAGCTCCTGCAGCGCTTCAAGCGAACTGGCGAGCTTGTCCTGCGGGGTTGGCATGGCGCGTCCTCTCTCGCGCAACGATTAGGTTATCATGCCGCATTTTCTTTAGGTTAATTGGTTGTCTTATTGTTAGGTTTTCGTGTCGGACGATCATTAGGTTTTTGGGTCGATATCGGGAAGAGTCGCAGAATCTCGATTACGGCCATCATCCCGGATACGCCGCGCGCCGAGTATGGGCGCTTGCCATGCAGCCAGCGGTCGAACCGTTCACGGGCGTCTAGGGCGTCATGCAGGGAAATCCCGAATACGCCGAGGCGAAGGACCTTGTTCAGCAGGCTCCCGGAGGCGGTCAAGTCCGATCGCATGTTAAAGTACAGCGATTCGGTCACCCTCAACGGACACCTGAGAACGAGGCGAGACCCTCAGAATGCACCGCGTTCGGAGGCGCCGAACCATGACGAATCCCAACATCACCCGGAATGAAGCATCCCTGCCTCAACGGCGTGGTCGTTTCCCGCGTCCCTTGAAGGCCCGCAATTTTTCAGTGTGCGCCGCGATTCTCGTAACGTCGGCATGCGCTCCCGAGGCTCCTGCGCCGACCGAGCCGCAAGCGGATCCCGTCCAACCCGATCACTTCGTGGCGTCGACGCCCGAGAACGTGTCCTGGGGTTGGTTCCCTCTCGACAAGGAGCCGGTGCTGACGATTCAGTCCGGTGAGACGGTGCGCATCGATACGCTCTCGCACGCCGGCTCCACGCAGGACGAGGAACCGGTGGCCTACCTCTCGGCGATGGGTATCCCGCGCGAGGAGATACTCGACGACGTGCTGGATTTCTGGACGTCGCGGGAGGGACGGCCGCGGGAGGGGCGCAGCGGACACGTCATCACCGGACCGATCTACATCGAGGAAGCCGAGCCCGGGGACATGCTCGAAGTCCAGATCCTCGACGTCGAGACTCGCGTACCCTGGGGCATCAACAACACGGGTCCGGCGAGCGGCGTGTTCTCCACCGATTATCCCGGCGCACGGCCGGACGACGCGCCGCTGGACATCCCGCCGGGGACACGGCATCTGATTCGAACGGCGGAGGTCGACGGCCGCGAGGTCGCGCTGTTCGCGCCGAACATCAACGTACCCCTGGCGCCCTTCATGGGCATCATGGCGGTCGCGCCAGCGAATCCGGAACCGGGTCAGCCGGGGGTGACCGTGCCGGGCGTGCAGGCGTCGAGACCTCCCGGCCCGTTCGGCGGCAACCTGGACGTCATGGACCTGAAGGGGGGAACGACGCTCTACCTCCCGGTCTTCCATCCCGGCGCGCTCTTCTATGCGGGCGATCCGCACGGCGCGCAGGGTGACGGCGAGGTCAGCGGGACGGCGCTCGAGCAGTCGCTCGCGGGTGTGTTCCGCTTCGTGCTCCACAAGGCCACGCCCATCGCGGGCCCGCGCGCGGAAACCGACACCCACTACCTGATGATGGGGATCGACCTGGACCTGGACCGCGCGATGCGGCAGGCCACGGCGGCGGTCGTCGAGTTCCTCGTGAACGAGATGGATCTCACTACGGCCGAGGCCCTCTCGCTGGCGAGCCTGGCCGTCGACTTTCGCGTGGCCGAGGTCGTCGACCTCACGCAGGTGGTCGTCGGACATGTCCCGAAGGACGTGTTTCTCGCCGAGTGACGCGCGTGGTGATCGATCGCGGGTGAAGACGAAAGAGAAGTCCGGGAATCCCCGGGGCGGAGGTGTCAGAAACGACGATCGGACCGCTCGATGTACTCCTGCATCCGTCCGTCCACGAAAATCTGCCGGAAGAACGAGTCCACGTCGCATTCCGCGGTGATCGGCACCGTGTCCGCGCTCTGGCGGGCCCAACGGATCCACTGCAGCGGCGGCCGGAGGAAGTTCTCCGGGTCGTGGAGCTCCATCTCGCCCGACAGCGTGCCGTCCGCGTTCAGCCAGTACCGTTCCAGCATCCGGGAGTTCTCGGAGTAAACCTCCCCCATGTATCCCTTGACGCCCGCCGACAGCAGCGTCGTCTCCACCACCAGGTGATCGCCTTCCCAGCGTCCGCTCGAGAATCCCATCGCGCTGTGGGGGAGGAACTCCGGAGGCTCCCGGCCGTCGAGGTAGATGTGACGGACACCGCTGTTCGTCGCGAACGTGATCTTGTCGTCCTGCTGGAAGATCTCCGGGGCCGACCGATGCCGCCAGAACACGCCCTGATTGGCGCAGCGCAGCGACGGCAGATCCAGATCCACGTCGAACGCGTCGTTCCACGCCTGCCCCGCGGCCGTCAGCGACGAAGACCACTTCAACATGCCGGAACCGGCGGTCGTGCCCCAGCGGCCCGAAATGTCGACGGGTCTCGGTTCCATCGAGTCGGGACGCACCGGCGCGTGCCGAACGGCCCGCCACGTGCCGGAGGGGTGAATGCAGCCCCCCGGAAAGCGTTCGCAAACCAGGAGCTCCTCTTCGGTGGCCGTCGCGGGCGGTCCGAACTCGCCGGACATGCCGTCGCCGGTCAATCGACCCTCGAAATTGCGTTCAAGGGGCGCTCCGCTGGCGTTCCTGGAGTCGATCGCCATCGATATTTCGTTGCCGTCGACGAGGAGGGCGATCGGACCGTTTTGCAGGAATCCGACCAGCCCGGCGTCCGTCGCCTCGATCGACAGCAGACCCGTCTGTACGGCGCCGCCCTGGACAATCTCCAGCATCCACTCGCCGACGAACGGGCTCGACTGGGCGTCGGCGTCTATCGAAACCGAACACATCGCCGTCAGCAGAACCAGCCGGGCCGCGAACGCCCTTCGGCGCTCGCCGACTTCGCGTCGACGCGCCATCGTCAGAACGCGTCGATGTTGGCGTTGCCGACGGGACGCCGCACGCCGTCGGGCAAGGTCCATGCACGGATGAAGAGCTTCGGGGAGCCGTCGCGCGTTCCGTGGCCTTCCATGACGACGGTGTCTCCGACCTTCAACGTGTCCTTCGTGTACCCCTGCCGGGTCATGGCCGCGATGTTGTGGGCGTGGGTATCCCAGATCACTTCCTCTCCGGCGTCATCGACGACCGTCAGGTAATAGCGGACGTGGGGATTCTTGAACCATACCTCGTTGACGACGCCTTCCACTTTGACGATCGTCAGGGAGTCGAACTCGACCGCCAGCGAGTGGTGCGCGGCGGCGCCCGCCGCAAGTGTGAGCATCGCAGTCGCGGCTGCGAGCCCGAGAAGCGTTTTCATGACGTTCACCTCTTCGCGGTTGTCGCGTCTTGGAACATCCCTAAACTACCGCAGCAACCACACGCATGCACGATTTCGGAACCCGACAGCTATCGGATGTGTGCCGAGCGGCATGTGCAGGACCACACAGTCATGGGGAAAGCTCGGTTCCGTCTTCAAGCACGACCCTCCTCAGCAGAACGGTTCCCTCGCGATAGCCGGGCCAGCCCACCACCGTTACGGTATCGCCCACCGCGAACCGTTCGGTCGCGAAACCGGCGCGCTTCATCGTATTGATCGCGCCCATCTCGACCAGCCATTCCAGGGTCCGGCCGTCTTCGTCCCGGACGTCGATCCGAAAGCGCGAATGCGGGTTGATCCACCGGATCTCGGTGATCGCGCCTTCGACGGTGATCTCGCGGGATTGGTCGAAGTTGACCGGCACCGAATGGTGAGCGGCCGCGGGCGCGCCCGACGCCAGGAGGCCGACGATCACAGGGAGGCACTTGGCGTTCACGGCAGGGGCCTCTCCGGCGCGACGACAGCCGCATCCTCGGGACTGCAGCCGTAGTCCATCAGTTCGAAATCCGAACTCGGATACGTGATCGTGGCCACGAGCGGCTCCCGGTACATCACCGGATCCACGTGCGTGATCTCGATCGTCAGCAGGTCCCCGGTGCGCGTCAGCCGCTCGACGGTTCGCATCGTGCCGCTCTGCGGCAACCCCGCCCATTCCTGCATGGTCGCCAGGTAGCCGGGCGTGATCTCGATGGTGTCGATGACCAGCGCGTCGCCGTCGTACCAGGCCATGTAACGACCCAGCGCCGGTTGTCCATCGATGTTCGCGCGCGGCGGATCCGCGACGGTCGGATCCACGATCGGGATCTTGCGATCGAGGTCCATCCACTCGTGGCGCAGACGCACATGATCCTCGGCCTCGGTGATTTCCACCAGCACGTTGGGATTCATCCAGACGCGCGTCCAACTGGCGGCGATGCAACCCAACGCCGGATCGTCCGTCAGGAAGTCGTAGGCGTCGAGCCGGCGCTGCCCTTCCTCGGTCAGGCGCCACTCGCCGAAGGTCACCGTACCCCCGTTGCGAATCCACCCTCCGGCGAGGTCCGGCCGCTGCGCGAATATCGGAGTCCACCCGCACGAAACCCATACCGACACAAGCAACAGGCCTCGCATGCGGTTGTTCATCGGGCGACCCCGGAAGGATTGTCACTGGACGGGGTCAGACTACCCGCGCAGTCCGGGACAGTCAACATATCGCCGCCGATACGGCCGCCGGCCCTGTACGAGTCGATGCGAAGTCCATCGAGCGGCCCCGCACGGAGCCTCAGTTGCCGGCTCGAACTACGGCATGCAGCGGTTGCCGGGCTCGCCGTCGACGTCGAGATACCGGACGTGGCAGTCGGTGCATGTCGCCAGGAGCCGCTCGGAAAGGTCGAACAACGCGTCCTGATCCTTCCGCCTGGCGGCCTCGTAGCTCGCCAGGCCGGTCTCCCGGAGGTCCGCCGTCCACTCGATCCAGTCCTCCTGATCGACGGGGGCGGGTTGCCCGTTGCTGCACGCGCGTCCCGGTATCAAGAGCAGGCCGGCCGACTCCGCCATCGCGACCGCGGCGCTCTCGACCCCCGGCCAGCCGGCATACGGGTTGCCCAGGGACGGTTGGGCCTCGGGGTCCTGGAACGCCGCGTTGCCGACGACGTTGGTGCCGGGTTCCAGGATGCCGATCATCAACTCGTTGACCGTGCCATGTGGCTGGATGACCGGCGCCTGACAGGCCCCGACGAGCATCGTCGCCAGCAATGCCGGTACACCGTCGAGGAGTTTCATGCGTCGTTCGCCCGGCGCCCTATCGCCGCTCGTAACGGACGACCTGGCGGGGTCCGACTTCCGCGCCGAAGATGACACCGTCGTCGGTCGCGGCCACCCCCTCGGCCGCGCTGCTGCCGCCCGAAGGGTTCGGATCCGGAATGAAGTACGCGACGGAACCGTCCCGCGCGTCGCCCACGCGGATTCCGCGCGTGAACGGGCTCGGAGGGCCGCCATAGTTGGGCAGCTCGGTGCTGGACTCGGAGTCGGCCACGTATATCGTGTCGTTGGCGTCAATGTGGATCCCGCTCGGGCGACCGAACTGAAACCAGCACTCCAGGAAGTTGCCGTCCTGGTCGAAGATCTGTATGCGGTTGTTGTCGCGGTCCCCGACGAAGAGCCGGCCCTGGGAGTCGATCTCCAGCGCGTGAAGGCTCGAGAACTGGTTGGTCCCGCAGGGTCCGAAGCCGGGCACGCCCCACTCCATGAGGTACGTTCCGTTCCGATCGAACTTGACCATGCGCTCGTTCGTGCCTTCGGCGTGCCCGTCCGCCACGAAGATGTCCCCGTTCCGGCCGACCACGACGTCGGAGGGCGAGCTGAACGTGTTCGTGCCGCGTCCCGTCACGGTCTTCGTCCCCAGTTCCATCAGGACGTCGCCGTCGGGACTGAACTTCGTGACCTGTTGACCGACGTTGCCACCCGCACCTCGGCCGTCGGGCGGCAGCGGGTCGGTCACCCAGACGTTCCCTTCCAGGTCCACGTGAATTCCGTGAGGAAACGCGAACATCCCGCTGCCGAAGCTCTTGAGGAACGTGCCGTCGGAATCGTACTGGAGGATCGGATCCAGATCCGAACCCACGCACGTGTTGGAACCGCATCGATCGATGATCCAGACCGTGCCGTTGGTCGGGTCGACGTCGACGCCGGCCGTGGACCCCCAACTCCGTCCGTCCGGGAGGGGCAGAACCTCGCCGGCCCACGGATTCGGGAGGTCGTTGACGGGTTCCCACCACCGCGCCTTGGGCGCGTTCCGGTTCTGCGCGTGAAGGTCCAACGCCCCGACCGCGACGATCGCCGCGACGGCTAGAAGCGAGCCTGCTCTTCTTGGCATCATCGAGTCCTCCGCTCTGGAAACATGGTCCAACTCACACGGGAGCGGGATCGGCGCCCCGACTTTCAGGGCACCAGCATACTCCCGTTGGGGCCGCCGGACCCCTAGGAATCCGTAACACACGGGCTGACGCGCCCGATCCATACGTCTGGACCGCGCCCCGCGAGGCGGATATGATCTTCCGGACGTCGGAGGTTCGGGATGGAAGAACGCAGTTTGAAATCGTCGAATGAACTCTTGAAACGAGCCTCCCGGGAGCATTTCGTTTCGCGGCGCGCGGCGCTGGCGGCGCTGCCGGGTCTGGCCGTCGCGGCGCGCCAGGGGTTCGGACGGGCGCAGGCCGGCCCACCCGTGCCCATCGAGCGGCTGCTCGGTTTCGGCCTGGCCGTCGGCGACGTCGGCCGATCCATCGAGTTCTACCAGGGACTGTTCGGCATGCCGATCCACGCGCGCCAGGGCGCCGTGGCGTGGCTCGGGATCGGCGACGGCCCGCAGTTCATTTCGCTGCGGCCGCTGGAACCCGGCGAAAGCCCGTCGATCACCCACATGTGCTGCTCGACGTCCGATTTCGACGCGGAGCGCCTGATGGCGGCGCTGGAAGGCGCGGGCTTCGAGCGCATCGACTCGCCGACCGTCGACAGCCCGGGGGCCGAGAATCCGATGAGCGCGTGGATCCGCACGCGGCGCGGCACGCCGGAGCTGTACTTCGCCGACGCCAACGGGCTGATCGTCCAGCTTCAGGCGCCCGGCTACTGCGGCGGCGGCGGGCCGCTGGGCGCGGAATGCACGCCCACGGCCGCTCCCGCGCCCGGGCCGCTGGCGTTGCGGGACCTGAGCCACTTCACGGTTTTCGGCGCTGGCGGCGGCAACGACTTCTACCAGGACCTGTTCGGTCTGGGCGTCCAGGCCTACCAGGGGCCGAACGCTCCGGTCCTGGGCGTGGGCGACGGCATCCAGTTCCTGATGTTCGCGGGAGGCGGGGGACGCGGCGGCCCTGCGGCGGCCCGGATCCACCACGCCTGCATGAACATGGACGGGTTCGACGTCCCCTCCATTCAGGCCGCGCTGGAAGAGCACGGGATCCGGCCGCGGGAAGAGGGTTCGAACGCCACCCCGCCGCTGGTGCACTACATCAGCCTTCGGATGCCCGCGCGGGGCGGCGCCGAGGGCGGCACGCCGGAGCTGTAC
>JAJEDW010000334.1 GCA_022821265.1 Acidobacteriota bacterium | reverse complement strand
GACTCCGCGCTTCGTCGTGCTGACGGACACGGACGAGGAGAAGGGCCGCCGGATCCTGGAGGATTTCGAGGCGCGTTACGCGGCCTACGAGTCGGCCATCGGGCCCGTGCGTTCCCGGCAGTTCCCGGTCACGGTGTTCCTGTTCGACCAGCTTCAGGACTTCCAGAGTTTCTTGCCGGAAGAGGTCAAGACACAGTTGAACCTGAGGAACGAGCGCGTGCCGGAGCGGTCCGGTTACCTGTTTCGCGGGGGCGTCGGCCCGTTCATCGCGCTTCGCGACCGGGGAGTGGACGACCTGGCCGACGACGTCGGTCACTCGCTTGGGCATCTGCTGCTCGCGCGATCCCTCCTTTGGCAGCCATTCTGGCTGCAGGAGGGGGTCGGGGAATTCGTCCGGGCGCTGGGCCGGGGCGACGGCGACGATCCGGTGGATGCCGGGGACGCCTATGCCCTGGACGAACTGCTTGAGATCGTGCGGAGCGTGAACTTCGACGACCTCGGCGACGGCGGGGCGTTTCGCCGGCAGTCGTATCACCTGTTCCGCGTCTTGCTCGAGGACCATCCGCGGATACTGGCCGACTACGTCGCGGAGCTCGGTACTGCCGGAGGATATGACGCGGCGTTGAATCTGGACGCCGCGGCTTTGGGAAACGTCGCTTCCAGAGTGCTGAATTACGACGACCGCGGACTCGGGCTCGCGCCGGTGGTCGTGGACATCGCGGTTCGGACGATCGACAGTGCCGAAGTGGATGCGGCCAAAGGCGATCTGGCGGCGGCTGCGGGCCTCCAGAACCTTGCCCGAAGTCATTATCAGGCCAGCCGCACGGATGCGGCCCGCGTCGGGATGGCGCGGCTCTCGATGCGGGATGCCCGCAACGAGAACACCCGGCGCGGTTTGCGGCAACTGGCGGGGGAAATGCCCGAATCCGGCCTGGCGCAGTACGCCTTCGGCTCGCTTCCGCCGTCCGGCGCCGAGGATCGCCTTCCGCAAATCGACGCCCTGGAACGCGCCATCGAGCTTCTGCCGTTCATGGGCCGCGCATACGCGGCCCTGGGCGCGCTCTACCTGGAAGAAGGCCGTCCCGAGGAAGCGATCCGCCTGGCCGAGGAGGCGATCGACCGCGAGCCCGAGTTCGCCGACCGCGCGTTCGAGGTCATCATGGAAGCCCGCTTGATGGCCGGCGATGTCGACGGCGCGATCGAGGCGGCCGAAACCGCGGCCACGCTGCCGCATTCGGATCCCGGCATGCTGGACCACTATCGGTTGCTGGTGCCGGAGTTGTACCGCCGGCTGGAGCGGATCCGCCGGGAAGCCGACACGAACCGGCTGGACGCGCTGCGGCGGGAACTGGAGACGCTGGTCGAGGCGCAGGATCCCCGGCCCGAGGCGTTCCCGGGCGGGCCGGTTCCCCTGGGCCTGGTGCACTACGACACGTCGTCGGATCCGCCGCCCGGGGTGAGCGAGCCGCGGCTGGTTTCGGGCGACCTCCCGGAGTATTCGACCGATATGCGCCGCAACAGGATCCAGGGCCGCGTCGTGCTGGACGTGGACCTGGACCGCCAGGGCCGGGTGACGGACGCCGCGGTCCGGAGCGCCGACGATCCGGCGCTGTCGGAAGCGGCCATCGCCGCCCTCCGGCGCTGGCGCTTCGATCCCGCGCGGTTGCGGGAGGAATCCGTCGCCTTCTCGTTCCGGCTCACCTTCACGTTCGATCTCCAGGAGTAGGCCTTTCGGCGTTTTTCGGCGCACGTCCGCGCCCGCCCCCGGCGCGCGAAGCGGGCGTCGAGGTCGGGTTGTTGAGAGGTGGTCGGGCAACGGATAGAATCGGACCATGGAGTTCTCGGGCGAGAGATACGTGCCTTCCGTCGGTGGACAGATCCGCTCCGAGCACCTGCACCGTTACGCGTTGTCGCTCCCGTTCGTCCAGCAGCGGGTGGTCCTGGACCTGGCGTCGGGAGAAGGTTACGGTGCGTCGCTCCTTGCTTCGAAAGCGGGCTTCGTCATCGGCGTGGACGCGGACGTCGAGACGGTCCGCGCCGCCGAGGATCGCTACGGCGACGCCCGACTGCGTTTCGTCGCCGGCGATTGCGGCGCCGTTCCGATCGCGAACGCCACGTTCGATGTCGTGACATCGTTCGAGACGATCGAACACCACGACCGCCACGCGCCCATGATGGCCGAGATCAAGCGCGTGTTGAAGCCCGGCGGCGTTCTGGTCCTGTCGTCGCCGAACCGGCCGGTGTATGCGCAACAGTCGCCGGAGCCGAACCCGTTCCACGTCAAGGAACTCGACTACGACGAACTGGCCGCACTCTTGGGCGAACACTTCGCACACTGCCGCGTCTATGGACAACGCATCGCCGCGGGGTCGGTCGTTGCGCCGTTGGCCGGGGACGGAGGCCTTCGCCTGGACGCGTGGACCGGCGACGAAGGCCGCGTGCGTCGCCGTATTCGCGCCCTTCCGGACCCGGTCTACTTCGTGGCCGTCTGTTCCGACGACGCGCGGCGCATCGAATCCGAAATCAGCTCCGTCTACTTCGACCGGGCCTCGGACCTGTTGCGTGTCCTCGAAGACGAGAAACGCGAACAGATCGACGGCATGGGGGAGCAGGTCGCGCGGACCGAAGCGGAACTCGCGAAACAGCGCCATGGTTTTGAAGCGGAGATCGAGCGTCAGACGCAGGAACTGGAGAGGGTCCACGCGGGTTACAAGTCGGCGATCGAGAGTCAGCACGATGCGGTGAAACAACTCGAATCCGACAATCAGGAGCTGGTCCACTCGATGCGCGAAGCTCGGGAGCGCGTGGCGCTGACGAACGAACAGCTTGCGGCAGCGAACGAGCAACTGACGCAGAAAGACACGATCATCCATGATCGAACCGAGACCATTGCCCGGTTCAGGGGAATCCTGAACTGGTTCTACCTGTCACGCGCCTGGCGCGTCGCACGCCGCCTGCAAGTCCTCAATCAGGTCCGTCAACAGTGGGCTGCGCGGATTCTCGGCCGTAGACGCGCCTTCCACGGCGCCGTAGAGTCCGCGAGGTTCGTCATCGGGCCGCCGGATCGTCTTGAAGTCAGCGGATGGGTGTACTCGGAGTCGTCCAGCATCCGGACGATCGAGGTCTTCGTCGGCCACCGATACCTGGGCGTTCTGCGACAGGGCGTTTTCCGAAGCGAAGTCACGCCGGGCGCGCCCGTGAATTGCGGGTACGCGGACGACATCGACGTTTCGGGTCTGGGTATTTCCGCCAAAGAGACGGTGCGGGTTCGCGTTCACGACGACACGGGGAACATCGGCTGCTACGAGTCGCCGATCGCGTACGGAGAATCCGGCAGCCGCGAGCCCGCCGTGGCGACGGAATCGTCGGCCGTGAAGGATCCGAAGGAAGAAGAGTCGTCCTTGCCGGCCGAAGGCCGGGCAGTCCGCAGGACGGATGCTCCGTGGGCATGCGCGGAACTGGCGGACGTGATCGCGGAGTTCAGGGCGCGAACGGATCGATTCCCCTCGATTCTGGACTGGGAATCCGGGCTTGAGCTTGCCGGAACGTACCCTGGCGCGGCGATCTGCTCTCCGCCGCCGGGATGCGCCGGCGAGTTGCCGTATCTGGATGACAGCATCGACGTCGTCGTTGTCGGTCGAAGCCGTTCCGCACATCTGGCCGAGGGTCGCAGGGTGGCCCGGATGGCGGTCCTCCATCCGGACGAATCGGACGACGCGTTCACGACGGAATGGCAAGGCGCATTCCCAGAGGGAAGACTATTCCCGACGGCGTCCATCGTCATTCCGGTGTTCAACAACTTGGATTTCACCCAACAGTGCCTGGAGCAGTTGCAGGCCAGCGTGGTCCGCGACTTCGACGACGGGCAGGTCGTCGTCGTCGACGACGCATCGACGGATGGGACATCCGCGTTTCTGGAGCGCTGGGTGGAACGTGACGACCGGCATCACGTGCTGCGGAACGCAGATAATCGCGGTTTCGTGTTCAGTTGCAACCGCGGCGCCGAGTTCGCCTCCGCGGACATTCTTGTATTTCTCAACAACGACACGCTGCCGATGCCGGGATGGCTGCAACCGTTGTTGGCCCTGTTGCGCGACACGCCGGACGCGGGCGTCGTTGGCGGCAAGCTCGTGTATCCCGATGGACGCCTGCAGGAAGCCGGAGGGGTCGTCTTTTCCGACGGTTCGGCCTGCAACTTCGGCAAGGGACTTCCGGCGGGCGCGCCGCTCTGCAACTTCCTGAGAGAAGTGGACTACTGTTCGGGAGCACTGTTGGCCACGCCGCGGAGCCTGTTTGTCGAATCGGGAGGCTTCGACGCGCAATTCGCTCCGGGGTACTACGAGGACACGGACTACTGCTTCAGAGTCCGCGACCGCGGTTATCGCGTCTACTATCAGCCCGAGAGCGTCGTCGTTCATTTCGAGGGCGCGACGGCCGGCACCGATACGAGTTTAGGGATGAAACGCTGCCAGGCGCTGAATCGTACGAAGTTCGTCGAGAAGTGGCGCGCAACCCTCGAGCATCACCCCGCGCCCCCGGACGACTACGAGTTCGAAACTCTGCACCGACTCTCGGTGTACGCCCGTTGACACAATGACCCGGACTCCAGGACGCGTTCTCGTCTGCGCCCATCTCATGCCGGAGTTCGACCGTGAGGGCGGTTCACGCCGCATCTTTCATTTTCTGGAGTTTCTTCGAGAAGACGGTTGGCATGTGAGTTTCGCGGCGGAGAACGGGACCGGCGGCGAGCGATACGCACGCGTTCTGCAGCAGATGGGGATCCCCACCTACTCACTGTGCCGTCCGTGGAAGGGGGGTGAGGACGCGCGGGTCGAATTCGACCGATTGGCTGGAACCGGGGACTTCGACGTGGTCCTGTTCGCCTTCTGGACGTGCGCGGAGACGTACATGGCGGCGGCGCGCCGACTGTCGCCGGATTCTCTCGTGGTGATCGACTCCATCGACATTCATTTTCTGCGGCAGTCGAGGCGGGTCCTTCGCGACGCCGGAGCGGCCGGCAGCCCGCCGGCCCTGGATGGAGCCTATGCCGACGAGGCGCGGCGGGAGTTGAACGCGTACGCGGCCGCCGACGCGGTCATTACCGTGTCTCAGAAGGAGGCGGACCTCGTCAACGACTTCGTCGGACGCCGTATCGCCCATGCGATTCCCGACACGGAGGACACCGACGTGCCCCAGGTTCCCCTGGAAGATCGCAGGGGCATGCTCTTCGTCGGGAACTTCCGGCATCCGCCGAATGTCCAGGCAGTCGAGTTTCTCTGTCGGGCGATCGCGCCGCGGATCGCGCCGGACATTCTGGAGGTGCATCCGATCTTCGTCGTCGGCAACGATCCCGACGAAGCGGTCGTCGACTGTTGTGCGGGCCTTGAGGGCGTGCGTCTCGTGGGGTGGGTGCCGTCGCTCGCGCCCTACCTGGCCCGCGTACGCCTGTCGTTGATACCACTCCTCTACGGCGCCGGAACGAAGAGGAAGCTCATGCAGTCGCTGATGGTGGGTACGCCGAGCGTCTCGACGCCGGTCGGATGCGAGGGATTGAACCTGCAGCATGACCGGCACCTTCTGATCGCTGCCGACGCCGCGGCGTTTGCCGCGGACATCGAGCGGTTGGTCCACGATGATCCGCTCTGGCGCCGACTGGCTGCGGAGGGGAAGGATTTCGTCCGATCGGTTCACGGACGGAAGGCGGTCGCGGCGCGGATTTCCGAGGTTTTTTCGCAGATGGCAGTCTCGCGCGGCGATGCGTCCAGGCTCCCGCGTCCGTCCAAGGCGTTGTCGAATTCGAGTTCGGGACGTCCGTCACGAAAGTAATCGTTCCTTACGGGAGAGTCTCCTCTTGCGGGTCTTTCGGGTGCGTAACCATGCCGAGTACATGCGGCACGCGAGCCGCATGCAAGTGTCGTTCGCCCGGTACGAAGCGGTGGAGAACGCGTTGCGCCCCGCGACACCGGGAGACTTCGTGGTCAACGGTTATTCGTATGCAGCCGGAACGTGCGTCGATTTTTCCGCGGGATACCAGTATGCCGTGGGGGGGCGCGTCAACTGGCGAGAAGTATTGACCTGCCCGATTACAAGGCTCAACAATCGCATGAGGGCCTCGATCCATCTCGTCGATATCGAGTTGGGGCTCTATCCCGACCACGCTGTCTACATCTCCGAGCAAGTGACGCCGCTATATGCCTTTCTCGCTTCGAAGTGGCCTGGCGTCGTTGGGAGCGAGTACCTTGGCGACGCGACGCCGCTCGGCGAGATTGACGCGGGCGGCCTGCGAAACGAGGATCTGACCCGACTCACCTTTCCTGACGCGAGTTTCGACCGGTTGATCTCTCTGGATTGTTTCGAGCACTTCGCGGATTACGAGCGGGCGTTCCGCGAGGCTTACCGTGTTCTGAAGCCCGGGGCTTCCATGCTGTGGTCCGTTCCCTTTCGACGGGATGCGGTGCGGAACACCGCCCGCGCCCGGGAGCGCGCCGATGGTTCGATCGAGCACATCCGGGAGCCGGTGTATCACGGCGATCCGATGAGCCAGGCCGGGTGCCTGGTCTTTACCGACTTCGGTTGGGATCTGTTGGACAACGTGAGGGCGTGCGGCTTCTCCGACGCCTATGCGATGTTGTTCTGGTCTCGTGAGTTCGGTTATCTCGGCGGTGAGCAGATATTGTTCGTCGCGTTCAAACCCTGATTCGGATCCGTCATGATCAACGAAACCGTCCGTCGGCAAGCCGCTGAATATAGGAGCGAGTTCCGAAACGCCCAGCCGTTCCCGCACGTCGTCATCGACGATTTTTTCGATGCGGGCAACGCGGCGAAGCTTCTGGCCGACTTTCCGCCGTTCGACCCGGACAACGCAAGAAACGAATTCGGCGAGGTGGGTCGCAAGGCCGTCGTGATGGACATTCGCCGTATCAGCCCGTTCTACGCGGGCGTATACGACTACATCGGATCATCAGAGTTCCTGGCCTTCGCCCAGGAAGCGACCGGCATCCCGCGTCTGGTCCACGACGAGCAGATGTTTGGGGGCGGGACACATGAGAATCTCGCGGGACAGGATCTGGACCCGCATGTCGATTTCAACTTCATCGAGGATCGCAAGCTTCACAGGCGTCTGAACCTCCTGATCTACCTCAACGAGGAATGGAACATCGCGTGGGGGGGATGCCTGGAACTTCACTCGAATCCACGAAGGCCCAAGAACGATCAGGTCAAGGTCATTGCCCCGACTTTCAACCGCGCGGTGATTTTCGAGACGAGCGAGCGCTCCTGGCACGGGTTCGAGAAGATCGAGCTCCCGGAAAACAAGAAACATCTCTCCCGCAAGATGTTGTCGATCTATCTGTACACACGGGATCGTCCGAAGGGCGAAATCGCGCCGCCGCATTCAACGTTTTACGTGCAGCGGCCGATACCGGATCGCCTGGTTGCCGGATACACGCTCACGCCGGAAGACGTCACGCAGTTGGAAGAACTCGTCACGCGGCGCGACCACTGGATCGAGTTCTATCACCGCAAGGAACTGTCCGACTCCCGGCGAATCCAGGATCTGATCGCCTTCAACCAGCGTCCGGCGGGTGGGCCAGGGTTGGCGGGTTGGTTGCGCAACGTGTTCCCGAAACCGAAAAGCGACGTCCCGGCAACCGTCGCGGCGCCTTCGCAGCGGCCTGCACGCATACCGCTCTCCGGATACGCCGTCCAGGAGGGAACGGCCCGGGGCGTTTGGGACGATGGCTGGATGGGAAGCCCGTTCGAAGCGGCGATCCGGCTCCAGATGCCCGCCGACTCCATCGTGTTCGAGGGGTTCCTGCCGGAGCAGACGCTGCCGGAGATCGAACTGCGCGTGTCGGTCGACGACCAGCCCGCCGTTCGGCAGGTGGTGCGTCCCGGGGAAATCTCCCTGTCGGTTCCCGTAGTCGCCGAGGCGGGCGACCTCGTCAAGTTGCGGATCGTATCCGACGTGTCGTTCTGCCCGATGCGCTCCGGCGACAGCGCGGACGGCCGAGAACTTGTCATCGTCCTGCGGGAGATTCGAGTTCTCCGCGGCACACACGGGCCGGCATGACCCGGTTTCAAGAACACGGTATCGACCCCGGGCAGGTCCCGCCTCCGATGTCGAAAACCACGTCCCGGACCGCCCGGAATCCCGAATGGAAACGGGGCCGGCCGAACGCGCGGGTCTCCTTCGGGAGGCGTGGCAGCCGCGCGTACACGCGGTAGCGCGGCGAGACGTCATCGACGGGACGCGACCGTCACAGCACGTCCGCGAACGCTGTCTTCGAGCGGCGAAAGAACAGCGCGCCCCCGACGAAAGCGCACACCGTCCAGGCCAGCAGGATCAACAACTGGGTCGGCGATGGAGGCGGCAGCGCCAGGAACGCGCTCCGGTAACCGGTGACGATGGCCGCCATGGGGTTCAGCAAGACCAGCACGCGATAAGGCTCGGGCACCAGGGAGGCCGGATAGAAGATCGGCGTCAACCAGAGCCAGAACACCATCGATACGGCCAGCACCTGCGCCGTGTCGCGGATGAACACGTTGAGACCCGAGACCAGCCAACCCAGTCCCTGCGACAGCAACACCAATGGCGCCAGATAGGCCAGGCTCCAGACGGAACTCAGCGGAAACGATCCGACGATGAGGAGCGCGACGACCAATATCGCGACGCCGATCAGGTGGTGAACGAGGCTCGAGATCATGATGGAGATCGGCAGCACTTCCGACGGGATCGTCGTCTTGGTGACCAGGCTCGCATTGTCGGTCACGGCCGTGCAGCCGCGCAGGACCGTGTCGCTGAACATCAGCCAGGGCACCAGGCCCGAGAACAGGTACACGGCGAAGCCCGCGTCGCCGGTGTCGGCCGAATCGAAGGGAAGGCGGAGCACGACGGCGAACACGAAGTAGTAGCAGAGGAGCAGCGCGACCGGCTGGACGATGGACCAGAAGAACCCGCCGGCCGATCCGACGTAGCGGTTCCGGAGGTCGCGGACGGCCAGGTGCCGCAGGAGATTCCTGTGGGCATTCAACCGCAGAAGAAAGTATCGGACGTCTCTGGGCTTCATCGGCGACCCGTGACGCTGGTTTTCATCAGCCTCGTGAACAGGCTCACGCGCGGGCCTGTGCTACGCCACCATAGAAGATGACGGCGGCCTTTTCAAATCGCGTTCCGCCTGCGATGAAATGCTGACAACGTACCCGCCGTTGCTACAACCTCCGGACACAACGTCTGCTACCGACAGGCCGACGCCGGACTTCGCCGCCGGCATTGACCCGGCGCCCGGCAGGCGGTAACGTGCGGCGAAGGCATGAGGCCACGCCATCGCCGTTCCCACACCCGACAGCCATGAAACGGATTTGGCGCGCGTTCGCGAAAGTCAACCTGGACCTTCGGATCCTGGGGAAGCGCCGCGACGGCTACCACGAAATCCGGACGGTGTTGCAGACCGTCGACCTGTGCGACCGGATCCACGTGTCCGCGGCGGACGCGTTCGAGTTCTCCACCGACGACGGCCCGGACGACGAATCCAACCTCGTCGTCCGCGCCGTCCGGGCGTTCGAGGCGGCGGCGGCGACGCCGGTCCGGCTTCGCCTGCACCTGGAGAAACGGATTCCCATCGGCGGGGGCCTGGGCGGAGGCAGCGCCGATGCCGCGGTCACGGTCCTGGGACTCCTCCGGCATTACCGGCGGTCCATCCCGGGCGAGCGGCTCATCGGTTTGCTCGGTGCGTTGGGATCCGACGTGCCGTACTTCGCCGTGGGCGGGCGCGTGCTGGCCACCGGGCGCGGCGAGGTCCTCTACCCGCTGCCCGAGGGCCGTGCGGGGGCCTCGGAACGCATTCTTCTGGTCCATCCCGGGCTCCGAATCCCCACCGCCGAGGCGTATTCCTCGTTGACGAGGCCCTTCGAGTCCAATACCATTTTAGGTTTCTGTGCGCGCTTCGCGCCCGCACTTGTGAGCATGGAGCCGACGCCGGATGCCCGTCTCAACGATTTCGAGGCTGCGCTGTTTCCCCGATTTCCCGAAATCGCCGAAATCAAGCGCAGACTGCGGGAATCGGGGGCGCGCCAGGCTTCCCTGAGCGGGAGTGGAGCCACGGTGTTCGGGGAGTTTCCGGGGGAGCGGGAGGCCCGGGCGGCGGCGGGCGTGCTCGGCCGGGACTACGGCATATCGCTGGTTCGCCGGGTTTCGCGGACAGGCTATTTCCGGCGCGTCTTCGGCCGGTAGCGGCCTCCGGCCCGATTGACGAGCCGTTTTCGGAATTGGGGCGTGGCCAAGTGGTAAGGCACAGGTCTTTGGATCCTGCATTCGGAGGTTCGAATCCTCCCGCCCCAGTCGACGCCTTCCCGGCGCAGGACGGGTTGGGGTAGAGCCGCTTCATGAACAACGAGTTGAAGGTGTTTTCCGGGTCCGCCCACCCGGAGCTGACCGCGGAAATCTGCAGGAACATCGGGTGCAAGCCCGGTGAGTGCGCAACCCGCAGGTTCGCCGACGGGGAAATCTACTTCCGGATTCTGGAGAACGTTCGCGGCGCCGATGTCTTCCTGGTCCAGCCGACCTGCACGCCCGTCAACGACCATCTGGTCGAGTTGATGCTGATGATCGACGCTTTCCGCCGGTCCTCGGCGCGGCGGATCACGGCGGTGCTGCCCTATTTCGGCTATGCCCGGCAGGATCGAAAGGACCAGCCGCGCGTCCCGATCTCTTCGAAGGTCGTGTCCGACGCGTTGGCCAAGAACTCCGACCGCCTGCTGACGATGGATCTTCACGCCGCGCAGATCCAGGGCTTCTTCGACATTCCCGTCGACCACCTGTTCGCGGCGCCGGTTCTGGTCGACTTCTTCAGCGAGGCCCGGCCTCGGGATCTGACGGTCGTGTCCCCGGATGCGGGCGGCGTCGAACGCGCCCGGGCGTTCGCCAAACGGCTCGAGGGCGAGCTGGCCATCATCGACAAGCGACGCACGGGAATGAACGAAGCCGAGGCCGTGAACGTCATCGGCGACGTCGAGGGCCGTTCGGCCCTGATCGTGGACGACATCGTCGATACCGCGGGGACGCTGGTCCACACCGTGGAGGCGTTGAGGGAGGCCGGGGCCGTCGAGGTCCTCGCGTGCGCGACGCACGGCGTGCTGTCCGGGCCGGCCATCGAACGTATCCGGCAATCTTCGCTGGCGGTGCTGGTGGTGACCGACACGATTCCGGTCAGCGCCGACGTCG
>JAJEDW010000207.1 GCA_022821265.1 Acidobacteriota bacterium | reverse complement strand
ATATCCGAGGGGGACTCTCCGTCGTTCCGAGCCTGTTCACCATCGGCAACATGTTCGCCGGCTACTACTCGCTCGCCTCGACGATGAGCGCGAACTACGACGCCGCGGCCATCGCGATCTTCGTGGGCGCCGTGCTCGACACGCTCGACGGAAGGATTGCCCGGTTGACGGGAACGGCGAGCGAGTTCGGCACGCAGTTGGATTCCCTGGCCGACCTGTTGACTTTCGGCGTCGCTCCCGCGGTGCTGGCCCTGAACTGGGGCGTGATATCGCTTCGGGACACGCCCGGCGAGATCTTCCAGGACCTTTACAACCTGGGGTGGCTGGCCACGTTCGGCTTCGTCGTCGCGGGCGCGCTCCGGCTGGCCCGCTTCAACCTGATGACGCTGAAGCCAAGCGACACGTCGGCATCCAAGAGGCACTTCGTCGGGCTGCCGACGCCGGCGGCGGCCGGCGTCATCGCCGCGGTCGTTCATTTCCACAAGGTGCCGATCACACAGGCCGCGTGGGCCGAGCTCTGGACCATTCTGATCGCCGTCCTGTCGTTTCTGATGATCAGCACCGTGCGCTATCCCAGCTTCAAGGACGTGGATCTCAAGAAGCCCCTGCCGAGATCGGCGCTCCTGGGTTGCGCCTTGCTGATCGGGTTGGTGCTGCTCTATTCGGAGCTCACGCTGCTGATTCTCGCGTTCCTGTACGTGGGGTCCCGGCCCGCCGCGCGCATCGTCCAGGCCGTTCGGACACGCCTCGCCCGGGGCCGCGAGACCTCCGGTCGCGACGCCGAACCGCACGGAGGCCGTTCGTGAGCACGGTCCCGGGCGGGGAGCCGGCTCCGAAGATCGCCATCGTCGGGTCCACCTCGCCCCTCGGCAAGGAACTTCTGCGCGTGCTGGAGGAATCGCCCGTACCGTGGCGGTTGTCCATGCTCGACACCGACGCTTACGCCGGCCTGCTTCAAGAGTTCGGCGGCGAAATCGAGATCGTGCAGGTGATCTCCCCGGAACGGCTGGAAGACGTGGACGTCGCCGTGTTCGCCTGTACGCCGGAACTCCTCGACCGGTACATGGAACGCGGGGCGTATCTGCCGCCGGTGACGCTGGACGTGACGGGCGGGCCGCGCGAAGGGCCCGTGTTCGTCGATGGCGTTTCCAGGCCGCACCCGCCGCGTGCGCCGGAAATGCTCATCGCGCCCCGCGCCGATACGGTCGTCATCGCTCGCGTCCTGGAACGACTGCACGGCGCCGCGGGCGTGGAGGGCGCGGCCGCCACGATCCTGGAATCGGCGTCCGAACGCGGCGGCACGGCCATGGACCGACTACAGGAAGAGACCGTTCAGGTCCTCAACTTCCAACCGGGCGCGGAGAAATCGAGCCAGCAGGCCTTCAACGTCCTGAGCCCGGACAGCGCTTCCGACGGCCGCGCGGCGAGGATCGCCCGCCAGATCGGATCGGTCTCCCCCAACGGCTGTCCCGCGCCCGCAATCCAGATCGTTTCGGTGCCGGTCTTTCAGGGCGGCGCCATCTCGATGCACGTGCGGCTGCGGACAGGGCTCACGGTGGGCGAACTCGAGCGGGTGCTGACCTCGGGCCCGCTGAGGGTCCGGTCCGACGCCGCGCGCACGCCCCTGGAGGCCCTGGGCAGCGACGACATCCACCTGTCCAACGTGCGCGAAGCGGCCGGCGAGAACGCGTTCTGGATGTGGATCGTGACCGACAACCTGAGAATCGCGGCCGTCAACGCCGTGCGCCTGATCCAGAACGCGACCTCCACGCCTTCATGAGACCGGCCACGCACTACCTCGCGGCCGGCCTGCGATCGGCCGGCCGCCGGTTCCACTGCGTGTTGCTGGACATGGTCTTCAAAGGCGCTTTCGGAACCATCGCCCTGACCGTCGTCGTGCTCTCGTTCCTGGCGTTCCTGGCCCGTGTTCCGGTGGACGAGGAAACCGGCGCCGCCTTCGCCGTGCTCCCGTCCCTGGCGGCGCTCGCCGCCGTTCCGGCCCTCGTCGAGAACGGGAGCCTCCTGGCGCAATCGCTGATCGGGGCCGCCCTGTTCACCATGCTGATCTGGACCGTCACCGAGGCCTTCGTGCGCGGCGGCCTGCTCCCGGAAACCGGCAACACGCCTATTCGGGCCGCGTTCGCCCATTTCCCGCTCTTCCTGTGGACCGGGGCGTTGAGACGCTGCGTACTGCTTTCCGCTGGAATCGTCATCGGACTGATCACGCTGGGACCTCTCCTGACAGCCCCCGTGGAAGAATGGGGAAGCCGTTGGCCGGACGTCCGTTGGCCCGTCGTCGCCGGCGTCATACTGCTCGCGTGGCTGGCGTTCTTCCTGGTGATGCTGGACACGTTGTCCCGGTGTGACGCGCTGGAGTTGCTGGGAACGTCGCTGCCGGCGGTTGTTTGGATCGTCGGGTTTCCGATGCTGCTGGAAGTCTCGATGTGGAGCCTTGCGGGAGCCGCGACCCTCGCCGCCGCCCGGGCGCCGGTTCTGGCGCTGGGGGTCGGGGGCGCCTGTCTCGTCGGCCTGAGCGCGGGGCACAGCTACCTGCTTCTGGCGAGGTATTCGGCCATTGGTATAATGCGGCGCGACCCCTGAACAAACCGGAGCAGACAACAAGATGTCGGCGGACTCCGAGTCCATTCTCATCCTCGACTTCGGCTCGCAGTACACCAAGCTGATCGGGCGGCGCATCCGTGAATCCCACGTGTACTCCGAGATCGTTCCGTTTCATACGCCGCCCGACGCGCTGCGGCAACGCAACCCCAGGGGCCTGATCCTCTCCGGCGGGCCGCAGTCCGTCTACGACGAGGATGCGCCGGACTGCGACCCCGACATCTTCGACATGGGCGTCCCGCTGCTGGGCATCTGCTATGGAATGTTCCTGATCGCGAAGCATATGGGCGGCCGCGTCTCTCCCGCCACGGCTCGCGAATACGGCTCGGGCACGCTGGAGCGATCGGGCCCCTCGGCCCTGCTCGACGGCATGGAACGGGTCTGGATGAGTCACGGCGATCGCATTCTGGAACCGCCCCCCGGCTTCGGCGTCACGGCGATGAGCGAGTCGACGATCGCCGCGATCGAGGCCCCGGACCGAAGGCTCTTCGGGCTTCAGTTCCATCCGGAGGTGGCGCACACCGAGCACGGTGCGGAACTGCTGGACCGGTTCGTGTTCGATGTATGCAAATGCAATGGATCGTGGTCGTTAGGGTCTTTTCTTAATGAGGAAGTCGAAAGAATCCGCAAGCGCGTCGGCGACGGCCGCGTGCTCTGTGCGCTCAGCGGGGGCGTGGACTCGACAGTCGCCGCGTCGATGGTTTCCCGGGCCGTGGGCGATCAGCTCCAGTGCGTCTTCGTCGACACCGGCCTGTTGCGGAAGAACGAATTCGCCAAGGTGCTGGACACGCTTCGGGACAAGCTGCGGCTGAGGGTGATGGGCGTCGACGCGTCCGAGCGCTTTCTGAACCTGCTCGACGGCGTGAGGGATCCGGAAAGGAAACGCAAGATCATCGGCAACGAGTTCATTCGCGTTTTCGAAGACGAAGCCGCCCGGTCCGGCCGGGTCGACTTCCTGGTGCAGGGGACGCTGTATCCCGACGTGATCGAGTCCGTGTCGGTTCGCGGGCCGTCCGAGACCATCAAGTCGCACCACAACGTGGGCGGTCTGCCGGAGACGATGAACCTGGAGCTGATCGAACCGCTCCGGGAGTTGTTCAAGGACGAGGTGCGCAAGATCGGCGCCGCGATGGGCCTTCCGGACGAGTTGATCTGGCGCCAACCGTTCCCCGGGCCCGGGCTGGCGATCCGGATCATGGGGGAGATCACGCCCGACAACATCCGGATCCTGCAGGAAGCCGACGACATCCTCGTCGGCGAAATCAAGGACGCGGGCCTGTACCGTGAACTCTGGCAGTCCTTCGCGGTCCTGCTTCCCATTCGGAGCGTCGGCGTGATGGGGGACCAGCGGACCTACGAGTACACGATCGCGATTCGGGCGGTGACCAGCGTCGACGGCATGACAGCGGATTGGGCGCGGTTGCCCCACGACCTGCTCGGACGCATCGCCAACCGGATCGTCAACGAAGTGCGCGGCGTCAACCGAGTGGTGTACGACGTCACCTCCAAGCCTCCGGGAACGATCGAATGGGAGTAGGCGCCCGCACCGGGGACCCGAACTTCGTTCACCTTCACCTGCACTCGGGATACAGCCTGCTCGACGGCGCCTGCGGCCACGAGCGCCTGGCGGAAACCGCCGCCCGCTACAAGATGCCGGCGGTCGCCGTCACCGATCACGGGAACCTGTTCGGCGCGGTGGGTTTCTACAACGCGGCCCGCCAGCGCGGCGTCCGGCCCATCATCGGGTGCGAAGCGTACGTGGCCCCGAACTCGCGCCACGACCGGGATCCGCGGACGGCGCGGCCGCATCACCTGGTTCTTCTCTGCGAGAACGAAACCGGGTACCGGAACCTGATCCAACTGGTTTCGGCGGCCTACCTGGAAGGCTTCTACCGCAAGCCCCGCGTCGACAAGGAACTGCTGGCCTCCCACAGCCGGGGCCTGATCGCGCTGTCCGGATGCCTCAGCGGCGAAGTGTCGTCCGAACTGCTCGCCGGACGGGGGGACGCGGCCGAAGCCGCCGCCGCCGAGTTGGGGGACATCTTCGGCCGGGACAGTTTCTTCCTGGAGGTCCAGGACCACGGCCTGACGCGCCAGCGGGAGATCGTTCCCGAGATTCTCCGGATCGCGGCCAGGACCGGTTTGCCCGCCATCGCCACCAACGACTGCCACTACATGGAACAGGACGACGCCCGCGCCCACGACGTCCTGCTCTGCATACAGACGGGGAAGTCGGTCCACCAGCCCAACCGGATGAAGTTCTACACGGACCAGTTCTACTTCAAGTCGTTCCAGGAGATGCAGCGGGTGTTCGGCGATCGCCCGCAGCTGCTGTCCCGCACCCTCGACATCGCCGAGCGCTGCCACCTGGAGCTCGAGCCGATCGATACGCCGTTCCCGGATTTCGAGGTCCCGTCCGGCTACGATACCGACTCCTACTTCGCGAAGGTTGTCCGGGACGGTTTCGGCGAACGCCTGGAGCAGTTGCGGCCGATGGCCGACGCCGGCCGGCTGGCGCATTCCATCGCCGAATACGAGGAGCGGCTCGAGAACGAGATCGGAATCATCCAGGGGATGCGGTATTCCGGCTACTTCCTGGTCGTGTGGGACCTGGTTCGATACTCGCGCGAGAACGCGATACCGGTGGGTCCCGGGCGCGGCTCTGCGGCCGGCAGCCTGGTCGCCTACGCCATGCGGATCACCGACATCGACCCGCTGCGGTATGGGCTGCTGTTCGAGCGGTTCCTGAACCCGGAGCGGGTCACGCTGCCCGACATCGACATCGACTTCTGCATGAACCGGCGTCCGGAAGTGATCGACTACGTCACCGGGAAGTACGGCCGGGAACAGGTGTCGCAGATCATCACGTTCGGCACGATGGCGGCGCGCGGCGTCATCCGCGACACCGGCCGCGGCATGCAGATGCCCTACGCCGAGGTCGACCGCCTGGCCAAGATGATCCCCGCCGAGTTGGGCATCAAGCTGGACAAGGCGCTGGACCAGAACAAGGAGTTGAAGGAACTGGTCGACGCCGATGCGCGGGTCCGCGAAGTCATGGACGTGGCCAGGAAGCTGGAGGGTCTGGCGCGCCACGCATCCATGCACGCCGCCGGAGTCGTGATCTCGCCGCGCCCCTTGAGGGAGCTGGTTCCGCTCTACAAGTCGAACCACGACGAGATCATGACGATGTATCCGATGGGCGACGTCGAGAAGATGGGCCTCCTGAAAATGGACTTCCTGGCCCTGACGACGCTGACGATCATCGACGACACGCTCAAGATGCTGGAGTCCCGGGAGGGCGTCCACCTCGACATGGACAACGTCGCGCTCGACGACCCGGCCACGTACGACCTGTTCGGCAACGGCCTGACCAGCGGCGTCTTCCAGTTCGAGAGCGCGGGGATGAAGGATATTCTCCGCCGGTTCAGGCCTTCCAGCATCGAGCACCTGACCGCGCTGAACGCGCTGTACCGCCCCGGCCCGCTCCGCGGCAACATGATCGACGACTTCATCCAGCGGAAGCACGGCCAGAAGAAGGTCCAGTACGAGCTGCCGGAGCTGGAGGACATCCTCGAGGAAACCTACGGCGTGATCGTGTACCAGGAACAGGTCATGCAGATCGCCAACCGCGTGGCCGGATACTCCCTGGGCGAGGCCGACTTGCTGCGGCGCGCGATGGGCAAGAAGAACGCGGCCGAAATGGCCAGGCACCAGGACCGGTTCCGGGAGGGCGCCCGCAAGAACGGGTTCGAGGATGCACGGAAAGTGGCCGGCCTGTTCGACTTGATCAACAAGTTTGCCGGCTACGGCTTCAACAAGTCGCATTCGGCGGCCTACGCCGTCCTGGCGTACCGGACGGCATACCTGAAGACGCACTACCCGAACTGCTTCATGGCCGCCGTTCTGACCAGCGAGCGCGGGACGACCGAGAAGATCGTCAAGTACATCAACGAGTGCCGCGAGATGGGCATCCCGATCCTGCCGCCGGACGTCAACGCCAGCGACGTCCATTTCACCCCCGATCGCGACGGCATCCGTTTCGGACTCGCGGCGATCAAGAACGTGGGGGAGCCCGCCATCCGGTCCATCGTCGCCGGCAAGCCGTTCCACTCGGTGTTCGACCTGTGCGAGCGCGTGGATCTGCGGAGCGTCAACAAGCGCGTGCTGGAGAGCCTGATCAAGGCCGGGGCGCTGGACAGCCTCGGAACGGACCGCGGGCGGCTATTCGGCAGCGTCGACCGCGCCATCGAATGGGGGCACAAGAAGCAGCACGAAAGGGAAACCGGGCAGGGCGGCCTGTTCGCCTCACCCGCTGAGGGCGACGACGGCGGCGACATGATGTCGGACATCGAGCCGTGGTCCGAGGCGCTCCGGCTGGCCTACGAGAAGGAAACGCTCGGTTTCTACATCACGGGTCATCCGTTGCGCCGGCACATGGACGAAATCCGCTCGATCACCCAGGTCGGCACCGCGGATCTGCCGGGCAGGGAAACCGGTTCCGAGGTGGTCGTCGCGGGAATCGTGTCCGGCGTGCGGACGAAGCGGACGAAGAAGGGTGATCCCATGGCCGACGTTCTTCTCGAAGATCTGGAGGGCGTCGTCGAGGTTCGCGTTTTCCCCGACACGTACGCGAAGTGCCGGACGACGATCGTCGCCGACGCGCCGGTGATCGTGAAGGGCCGCCTGGAGAACGACGAGACCCGGATCCTGATCCTGGCCTCGAACTTCCTGCCGCTGGACGAGGCGCGCTCAAGGATGAGTTCGCGCGTCACCGTGGCCATCGACGCGCGGACGGCGCCGCCGGACCTGGCGACGCGGCTCCTGCCGATGGTCGAAGCGAAGAACGGCGCCGCCGAGTTGGTGTTCGCGCTCCGATATCCCGCCCAGGGCACGGTGTTTCTCCGCCCCCACCCTTACCTGAAGGTCCAGCCGGACAAGGAGTTCGTACATTTTGTCGAAGAGATTTGCGGCCCGAATGCGGTAAAGTTCGGCCCATGAGGGATACCGGAGACGCCTCCGACGGTCCGTTGCAGGCGTTGGAGCGGGAGCTCCACGAGCTGGCCGGCGGATCGGACCACGCGGGCGCGGGAAACCGGATCGAGGAACTCCGATCCGAAATCCGGCAACTCCGGCAGGACATGCTCGATCGCATGACCGCCTACGACAAGGTCCGACTGGCGCGCCACCCCGACCGGCCCTATTTCCTGGACTACGTGGACGCCGTCTTCGACTAGTTCGAGGAATGGCACGGCGACCGGAACTTCGCCGACGATCCGGCGATCGTGGCCGGTTTCGCGTTCTACAAGGAGCGGCCGGTGTGCCTCGTCGGCCAGCAGAAAGGGCGCGACACCAAGCAGAGACAGTTCCGGAACTTCGGGATGCCGCAGCCGGAAGGATACCGGAAAGCGCTTCGGATCATGAAGTTGGCCGAGAAGTTCTCGCGCCCGGTTCTGACCTTCATCGACACGCCGGGCGCATTTCACGGGATGGGGCCCGAAGAACGCGGACAGGCCGAGGCCATCGCGTTCAACCTTCGCGAGATGGCGGCGCTGCGCGTGCCGATCATCGCCACGGTGATCGGGGAGGGAGGCTCGGGCGGGGCTCTCGCGATCGGCGTGGCGGACCGCGTCAACATGTTGCAGTTCTCCATCTATTCGGTCATCGCCCCGGAGAGCTGCTCGGCCATACTCTGGCGCGACCAGGAACACGCCGTCGAAGCCGCCGAAGCCCTGAAACTGACGCCCGAGGACCTCCAGCAGTTCGACCTGATCGACGAGATCGTTCCCGAACCCGAGGGCGGTGCGCACCACGGCCCCGAAACGATGGCCGAGACACTGGCGTCGGTCCTGGACGCGCAGCTTCGAGAGCTGGAGGCGGTTCCCGTCGACGAACTGCTCACCGGACGGTATCGGAAGTTCCGGCGGATGGGAGAGTACGGCGAATGACCCGCGCGGGACGGCTCGCGCCAGCCCGCCGTGACTGCCGCGACGCGGCGCCCTGAGCCCGGAGAGTTGCATGTCGTCCCCGCTGCGAAAACCCGATTCGGAACCCACGGCCGTTCCCATCGAGATCAAGGCCGCCGCCGATCTCCGGTTCATCCGACAGACCATGGAACGCGCCAGCGCGTTCACGGCCGTCCCGGGCTGGGGCGTGGTGGCCATGGGACTCGTGGCGCTGGCTGCCGCCGTCGCCGCGGCGGGAACGTCCACGATGGACAGCTGGCTCCGGACCTGGATCGTGGCCGCCCTCATCGCCATCGGGATCGGCGCCGCGGCCATGGTCCGGAAAGCGCGGTCCGATCGGGTCTCGATGAGAAGCGCGTCGGGAAGAAGATTCATTCTGAGCCTGTTGCCGCCGCTGGCCGCGGCCGGGTTTCTGACCATCGCCGTGTACGGAAGCGGCTTCGAACCGCTTCTGCCCGGGCTGTGGCTGCTGCTGTACGGGGCCGGAGTGATAGCCGGCGGCTCGTACTCGGTTCCCATCGTTCCCGTGATGGGGCTGGCGTTCATGATCCTAGGCGCCATGGCGTTGTTCACGCCGTTCGAGACCGGTCGGCTCCTCATGGGCGCCGGATTCGGCGGCCTGCACGTCGTGTTCGGCTGGATCATCGCGAGGAGGCACGGTGGCTAGACACGGCCGGCTGGCGCCGAACGCCGCGGGGTCGGGCGCGATCCTGCCCGACGAAGGCGTCCGCACGCCGGACTCGATCACGACGACCTCGCGCCTGGACCGCCGAATCCACGAGCCCGTCCGGCTCGGGATCGTCAGCGCGCTCGCCGTGAACGCCAGCCTCTCGTTCCGGAACCTGAAGGATCTGCTGCAGACGACCGACGGCAATCTCAGCGTCCACGCCCGGAAGCTCGAGGAGGCCGGCTACGTCCGTGGCTCCAAGCGGCTCGTCGGAGGGACGTCCAAGACCGAGTTCCGGATCACGGCCGCCGGACGCCGGGCGCTGGAGGACTACCTCGAACACATGGACGCTCTGATCCGGGCCACGCGGCCGTAGCCGCGCCGCGTTTTCGGTGATAACATCGAGTGTGGACGAGGAGGGATCATGCTGATCAAGAAACCTGACGACGTCCGATCATCCGAGATCACGCCCGAGTCCGTGTATCGGAACCGCCGCGAGTTTCTCCGGGCCGCCGGTTTCGCCTCCGTCGTGTCCGCCGCCGGACTGGGCGCCTCCGGATGCGCCGAAGCCGAGGTCCGAGCGGCGTCCCAGTTGGGTCCGTACGACACGGACGAGGAGCAGACGCCCTACGAAGCCGTGACCGGCTACAACAACTTCTACGAGTTCGGCACCAACAAGGACGAACCGGCGCGGTACGCCCACACGTTGCGGCCGCGGCCATGGACGGTCCAGGTCGACGGCCTCGTCCGGGATCCGAAGACCTGGGATCTGGACGACCTGCTCGCCGGTTTCACCATGGAAGACCGCGTCTACCGGATGCGGTGCGTCGAAGGGTGGTCGATGGTGATCCCCTGGTACGGCTTCGCGATGGCCGACCTGGTCAACAAGCTGGAGCCGCTGCCCAGCGCGCGGTACGTCCGGATGGAAACGCTGGTGGACGAGGAACAGATGCCGGGTCAGCGGCGCGGGTTCTTCGGCTACACCCTGGACTGGCCCTACGTGGAGGGCCTTCGCATGGACGAGGCCAGGAATCCGCTCACGTTCATGGCCCTCGGCGTCTACGGCCGGGAAGGACCCAACCAGAACGGCGCCCCCATACGGCTGGTCGTGCCATGGAAATACGGCTTCAAGGGCGTGAAGTCCATCGTCCGGATCAGCTTCGTCGGGGACGAGCCCCTCAACACCTGGCAACAGGAAAACTCGCGCGAGTACGGCTTCTACGCCAACGTCAACCCCGACGTCGACCATCCGCGGTGGAGCCAGGCGCGGGAAGAGCGCATCGGGGAGCTCTTCAGCCGCGACACGCTCATGTTCAACGGATATGCCGAGCACGTCGCTCACATGTACGAGGGCATGGACCTCCGCCAGTTCTACTAGGAGCCTGTGGCGAACCCCCGGCTGCATTCGACCGGCGACGCATCCCGTCCGGACTGCGTTGCTCGTTGGTCACATATCGGGGATATGCTCCCTCCTCGCGCCTTGCCGGACGGGCGCCTCACTGGCCTCGGTGCGACGCGGGGTCTGACCACAGGCTCCTAGTCCACAGACAACGTCCATATGCGCAGGGAACCGGTTCTCAAGTGGGTTGCCAAACCCGTGGTGTTCCTGCTGTGCCTGTTTCCGGCCCTCCGCCTGACGTACGACTTCTTCACGGGGGGCCTGAGCTTCAATCCGATCGACGACCTCACCGATATCTCCGGCCGGTGGACCCTGAGGTTCCTGCTGATCACGCTGGCCGTCACGCCCCTCCGTCGAGTGACCGGCTTCAGTCCACTGACACGATTCCGACGAATGATCGGCCTCTTCGCCTTCTTCTACGCGATGATCCACCTGGCGATGCACGTTGTCTTCGGCTTCGTCTTCGACATCGGAGCCGTGCTCCGGGACATCCCCCAGCGCCCGTTCATCACGGCGGGATTCGTGGCATGGATCACCATGCTGCCGTTGGCGCTGACGTCGACGCGGCGGTGGATCTCCCGGCTCGGCGGCCGCCGGTGGCAGCGCCTGCACCGGCTGGTCTATGTCAGCGCGGCCGCGGGAGTGATCCACTACTTCTGGAACTACAAGGTCACCGAGCCGGGCCCCGTCCTCTATATCGGTCTGGCCGCGCTGCTGCTGGGATTTCGCCTCGTGACACGCATGCGGGCGCGCTCGAGGCCGGCGGCCGCCTGAGAGAGTGCCCTCCACGCCGGCCACATACCGGCTGGTCGGTTTCCTGAAGCGCGTCGAGCGCGAGGACTACGATTACGACACGAACTTCACGCCGTTCTCGATCCAGGTATGACGCGGGGGCCGCGTCCGGCCCCCGCCGCGAAGGTTCAGAACGGCACGTCGTCGTCGGTGATGGCCGGGGCGCCGGCAGCCCCGGACTCGTCTTCCGTCGAGGCGGGACGCGAACTGCCGCCGCTTCCGCCGCGACCGTCCAGCATCATCATTTCGCGGGCCCGGATCTCGAACGACGTCCGCTTGTTTCCTTCGGCGTCCTCCCATTCCCGGGATTGCATCTGGCCTTCAATGTAGACTCGTTGACCCTTCGCCAGGTACTGACCGCAGATCTCGGCCAGCCTTTCCCAGGCGACGATGCGGTGCCACTCGGTCTTCTCCCGTGTCTCCCCGCTCGTCCGGTCTTTCCAGACATCGTCGGTCGCCAGTGAGAAACGGCAGAAAGCGGTGCCGCTCGCCGTGTATTTGACCTCGGGGTCACGGCCGAGGCGGCCGATCAGGATCGCCTTGTTGATGGATCTTGCCATGGGGTGTCTTTCCTCGGTGGTGCCGGCGTCGGCAAGCAACGGCCGGCCGTCGGCGGCGGTGACCGCCGGCGGCGCGGATCGCGGGTTCAGTCGCCCAGCGCGTCGAACTCCTCTCGAGCGCGTGTGCCTTGGGTACTGTCCGGGAACCTCGCGGCAAGATCCTCCAGAACGTCGCGCGCGTCGGCTTCCATGTCGCTTGCCAGCAGAGCCAGACCTTTCTTCAGAAGGGCGTCCGGAATTCTATCGCTTGCGGGGTATTTCTGCAGCACAAAGTCGTATTCCAGGATCGCGCGCTCGTAATCGCCCTCGTCGCGGTAGGTGTCTCCGAGCCGCATCTGAGCGTGCGGCGCGTCCGGGCTGTCCGGATAGGAGAAGAGGTAATCCTGGAAACCTTCGCGCGCGAGCTCGAAGTTGCCCGTCAACAGGTCCAACTCGGCCTCGCGAAGAAGATTGGCCGGGGACGCCAGATCCTCGGTCGTCGCGCTGAACGCGATCATCTGTTGCGACACGGCGGCCACGTCCGCCTGCATATCGCCGAGCGACCGATCCAGGCGCTCGACGTTGGCGGCGAGATTGCCCATTTCGATTCGCAGCTCCCCGCTCAGGCGATCGTTGCTCGCCCGAATCTCGTCCACCGTCGCGACCATGCCGTCCAGCGCGCCGGTCACGCCCGTCACGCGGTCGAACGTCTCCTCCAGGAGCGACTGGAGCTGGCTGTTCCGCTCGTCGAGCGTCCGCTGGACCTCGCGCACCTGTTGCTCCAGGTTGATGATGTCGGCCGACAACTCCAGGATCTCCTGCCGCTGAAGGAACAGGGCCGGCGGCGCCAGGACGACGGCCGCTGCTGCCGGTATCAATTTTCGCATCGTCTGCCTCCTTGGGGCAGCGCCGTCTCATACGAATGAAGCCGGCCCGCGCCGCCCGAGTGTTCGGGAACGGTTCAGGCCGGCTTCACGACGACTGCGGTGCTCGTCAGTATCGATTCGGCCCCGCCGCTACCGCATCGCGAACTCCCCGCGCCGGTTCTCCTGCCAGCATTCCTCGTTCGAGTCCGTGCACACGGGCCGTTCCTCGCCGTAGCTGATCGTGTTGATCCGGGCGGCGGCGATCCCGTTTTCTTCGAGGTACTGGCGAATGGCGTTGGCCCGCCGGTCCGCCAGCGCGACGTTGTATTCCTGCGTGCCGCGCTCGTCCGCGTGGCCGCCGACGGTGAAGTTGATGCTCGCGTTTTCCTGCAGGAACTGGAGGTTGCCCTGGAGTCGTTCCACCTGGTTGGCGCGGATCTCGGACCGGTCGTAGTCGAAATAGATCGGCACGACCGTCGTCTGGAACAGCTCTTCGAGAGTCGGACCCGGAGGAGGCGGAGGAGGCGGAGGAGGCGGCGGCTGATTCACGGTCACCGCGACGTCATCGCTGGTGTTTCCTCCCGGGCCGGTGGCCGTCGCCGTGTAGGTCACGGACGCCTCCGGCGACACCGAACGCGTCCCGTTGGCGGCGACGGACCCGATACCGGGTTCGATGGTGATGTCGTTCGCGTTCGTTGCCGACCACTGAAGCGTGGTGGACTCCCCGGCCGTGATCGTATCCGGATCCGCCGAGATCGTGATGGTCGGCATCGGCGGCGGAGGAGGCGGCGGCGGCGGAGCCGCCTGCGGCGGAGGCGGAGGCGGAGCCGCGGGCCGGCTGCAAGCCCACGAAACGAGGCCGATCAATATCAGGGCGGCGATCAGCCGGGAGCGTCCCCCTCTTCCGGAGCCGGTTCGGCCCGTTCCAGATGGCTTACCAGGTTTCATTCGACTCATCTCCTTGTTCTGGCTGTACTGTTGGGAGCAATCCCTATTTATCAGATCGGAGGCCTATTGTGCCATGTAATTGGACCAAGCGGGAGCCTCATTATTGCCGATGCGGGTCAGTTGCCGTACGCGGCTCCCATCGGCCAGCATCGAGTACAACTGGGTCGTGCCGTTCCTGTTGGATTGGAACACGAGATGACGGCCGTCCGGCGACCAGCTGGGGTCTTCGTTGTAGCCGGAATTCTGCGTCAACTGGATATTCCGACCCGTCTGCAGGTCATGGATCCATATGTCGGAGGCGCCGCCGTCGGGCGGCTGCCAGGTATAGGCGATCGTCCGTCCGTCGGGTGACCAGGCGGGTTGGTCGGCGTGGCCGCTGTCGGTGAGCTGCTCCACGTTG
>JAJEDW010000055.1 GCA_022821265.1 Acidobacteriota bacterium | reverse complement strand
GGGTCAGCCGGTTCAGGCCGTTGGTCAGCAGCGACGCCCCCGTGCTGGCGGCGACATACTGCCGTCCGCCGACGGCGTACGTGATGGGATAACCCGTCACCGCGGACCCGAGGTTCACTTCCCAAAGGACGGCGCCCGTCTCGGGGTCCATGGCGCGGAAACGGCCGTTGGCGTCGCCGCCGAACAGCAGGTTCCCGCCCGTCGCCAGCAGCGAGGTCACGCCGGCGCGCTGGTCATGGCGCCAGAGCGTCTCGCCGGTCTCGACGGAGACCGCCAACACGGTTCCCAGGTTGTCGGTCCCCGGCGCGATCATGGTCTCGTTCCGGATGCCGTACCGGGACGACTGCCTCCCGCCGTCGTCCAGGAACGAGAAGACCGGCTCCGGGTCGAGCGACGTCGTGTCCATGCACGTGTTCTGGAGCGGGAAGTACATGGCGCCGGTCACGGGGCTGTACGCGCCGGCGGGCCAGAGCTTGCCGCCGTTGACGGTCGGGCACACGCGCCGCTGCTGGCCCGGTGCGGTGAAGAGCATTTCGGGATTGACGCGCACCTCGCCGGTGGCGCCGTCGATGTCGTCGACGACCGTCTGCGTCACGGTCGGACGCGCCCAGAGGAACTCGCCGGTCTCCCGGTCGAGCGTGTAGATGACGCCGGTCTTGCCCGGGATGCCGGTCAGCACGCGGCGCGTTTCGCCCGGCTCGATGTCCGGGTTGATCCAGGACACGGCGTCGGCGTCGGGCGTGACCACCGTGTCGATCAGCATGCGTTCGAATGGATGGTCCAGGTCCCAGTGGTCGACCAGGTGCTGGTAGTACCAGGCGATCTCGCCGGTGTCCACGTCCAGGGCCAGCGTGGAGTTGTGGTACAGGTATTTGTCGTCGTTCGACCCCATCAGGAACTTGGCCGCCGGTGACGTGACCGACGTTCCGAAATAGACCAGGCCGAGCTCCGGATCGAAGCTGGGGATCATCCACGCGCCGACGTGCCAGCGGTTCTCGTAGGGCACGTCGCCCCAGCTCTCGTCCCCCGGCTCACCCGACCGCGGGATCGTCGACGTCCGCCACACTTCCTCGCCGGTCCGGGCGTCGTGGGCCGTGATGACGCAGGCCTCGGGTCCGCCCTCGGAATAGCAGTTCCTCCCGGCGATCACCTTCCCGTCGGCGACGATGGGACCGGAGCTCTGCTGGACGGTGTTCACGCGGAAATCCACGACCGCGGTCTCCCAGACCAGCTCGCCCGAGGACGCGTCGAGGGCGAACACGTAGCCGTCGCCGCTGGTGTCGATGATGAGGTTGTCGTGGATCGCCAGGTTTCGGTTGATCCCCGGAAAGCGGATGAACTCGCGGATGTCGTCGGGCCACTCCCGCCGGTATTCCCAGATCAGGTCGCCGAACGCCGCGTCGATGGCCTGGATAAGGTCGTCGGGACTCGGCATGAACAGGACCCCGCTCCGCACCAGCGGCGTTCCCTCCTGGACGTCTCCCGGGCCCAGGGCGCGCGCCCAGACCAGTTGCAGGCGGTGAACGTTGGCGTCGTCGATCCGGTCCAGCGGGCTGTACCCCCAGGTGTCCGGCGTGCGGCGCCACGTCAGCCAGTCGGCGGGGTCCGGGTCCTGGAGCATCGCGTCGGTCACGGGCGCGAACGCCGGGGCCTGGGCCTCGGCCGGAGCCGGTGCGGCGAGGAGGAAAGCCACGGCCAGATGCCGGGCGAGCGTCTTCATCCGAGCCTCCAAGGTTCGACTCCGGATAGTGTATATCCAAGCCACCCGGAACCCGGATCTGCGGAGTTGGCGAACAGCGCGTTCTAGTCGGGTATGACCCGCACCGTCGCGCTCTCGAAGCCGAGCGGTTCGACGCGGGCCGTTGCGCCCTGGTTCTCGTAGATTCGGATGAAGTCGGCGTCCTGCCAGGCGTCCGTGTCCACGCGCTCCCAGGCGAACACCTTGTAGTCTCCGGGCGCCACGCCCGTGAAGCGCAGCACGCCGGAGTCGTCGCTGACAGCGGCGCGATAGAGGTCGAACCGCTGCCGCCGGGGCGGGTTCGGAATCAGGACGACACGCCGTCCGTCGGCGGGGTCGCCGGCCGCGTCCACGACGGCGACGTCGAGCCGACCGCCGGTGGCGGCGACGCGGATGTCGAGGCGGCCGGACGGTTCCGAGATGAGGTCGAGCCCCCCGTTCAGGACGTCCGTCGACCCGAGCCGGGCCTCGACGACGTACGCGTTCTCGGGCAGCCCGTTCACTCGCACGATGTAGTCGCTGGGCGGGAGGTTCTCGAACGTGAATGTCTGGTCCTCGCCCTGACGGGCGGGCGGCACCGGAATGCCGTACGCGACGCGGCGCCCCTCGAGCTCGACGCGGGCGGCCGACAGATCCAGGTCGGCGCCGTCGTCCAGAAAACGCCCCTGAAGATCGTAGCCGGGCGCCAGAGTCAACGTGACGCCGTCGACGTCGGCGAATCCGATCTCGATCGGCATACGGGCGAACAGGGCTTCCCCGCCGGCTTCCGCGCCTGCACTTCCCCCCAAACCGCCCAACAGCTCTCCGTCGCGGCCGCGCACGGCGCCGAGGGCGGTGATCAAACCCTCGATGGCCAACGCGACTGCGGGTTCGCCGTCGCCGTCGCCGTCGCCCAACCGTACGACACGGTCCGATGCCGCAACGAGTTGAACCGCCGTCAAGTCGTACGAACCCGGAACGACGCCGACGATCTCGAAAACGCCGTCATCGTCGACGGAAGCCATTCCGAACGACGGGTTGCCGACGCCGACGGTTGCGCGCCGCGCCAAGCGAACGGTGGCGTTCCGAACGTCGACGCCGGCTCCCGCGACTACACGCCCGCGGACAGTGACGGTCGGCGTGTCGACGAGCCGCATGTCCACGCCGGGGTAATCCGTTCCCGGGCCCAACTCGATGAGGGCCGCCGATGCGGGATCCGTCGTTCCCGGATAATAGAGCGGGACGACGCCGGGAAACCCGAACGGCGCGGTCCGTTCGCCCGGCGGCGGCGGTGGGGGCGGCGGGGCCGGCGGAGGGGGAACGGCCCCTCGCGAAACGCGACCCTGGACGCGGACGCTCCCGCCCGTCGATGCGAACGTGACCACGCCATCCGGAACGGCGATGACGCCCGTGCGGGCCGGCGGGCTCGGCGTGACGCTGACGGCGTATTCTCCCGGCTCCAGCCAGAACAGACGATACTCTCCCAGATCGTTCGTCACCGCCGTCACGCCAGCGCTGGAAAGCACACGCTGCCCGTCGCGGTAACCGAAACGCAGCGCCTGGACACGCGCGTTCACGGCCGGCTCCCCGAACGCGTCCTGCACACGGCCGGTGATGGCGCCGGTGGGGGTCATCGCCACGACGATGTCGTCCCGCGTTTCTCCGGCGGCCAGGATGAGCGGCGTTCCGGGAGTATCCGGCGCCCGCTGCCCGTAGTCCGTGCTGACGAAGCCCTGGCGGTCGACCCTCAGGCGGTGGGCGCCCGGAGCGATGCCGGTCAGGACGAAACGCCCGGCGGTGTCCGTCACCGCCGAAAGCACGGTGCTGGCCTCGACCGACTGCAGCGTGACCTCCGCGCCGCGGAGGGGCGTACCGGCGCCCAGGCGCACGACGATGCCCTCGATCGCCGCCCGGGCCGCGTCCGGACTCGCCGGCGCGTTCTGGGAGGCGCCTTGCGCCTGGAACAGGAGCAGCGTCGACGATAGGAACCAAGTCATTCCAGTTGCACCTCCACGGGTCGAACCGACAACTACCTTCGACTCCGTGGACACCGATCCGTCACCATCGGTTCCATGGAAAGCGGCGCGCCCTCGGCCGCGGCGCCGTCTAGCGCGACGCGATCCAGTCCCGGAACGACGGTTTCGTGTCGATGAGGATCTCGAGAACGGCCTCGCGGTCCGGGTCCGAGAGGTGGGCGAACGCGGCGGAGGAATCTTCGCCCTCGAGGACTTCCAGAAAACGGCCGTACGCGTAGTCCCGGGCACGGTCGGGAAGCTCATCGAACGCGTCCGTGTAGACGAGATAGCTCAGAGGGTAGCGGAGCAGCCGCGTCTCGAGGTCCAGGTCGCGGAGCGAACGCCCGGCGCCGTCGCGCGGACCGGGCGCGGCAAACGCGCGGGCGTAGGGCGAATCGGCGGAACCGATCCCCTCCAGCGGGGCGGCGTCGACGAACAGCATCTCGCGGACGAGAGGCTCGACGGCCTCCTCCACTTGCTCCAGCGCACGCTCGGACAGGACGCCGCCGCGGCTTGCGGCCTCGAGAGCGCGCACCGTGAAGGCCGCCTCTCCGATCCGGTTGTGGACCTCGGCCTGGTGCGCCAGCAACATCAGCGCCGCGACATCGCTCCCGTTCTCGGCCAGGAATGCCGCGGGTCCCGTGTCCAGGCTCCGGAGGTGAGCCTCGGCGTCGATGTCCACGCGCTCGTTGCCGCTGCGGGCGAGAACGAAATTGGCCATGTGGTGGGCGTCGCCGCGCGCGCCCGTCGCCAGCCAGCCGCCCCACCGGAATCCCACCGGACTGCGGTCGGTCGTCACGAGGATGTTCGAACCCAGGGCCTCCCCTGCCTCGTTGGGCACGACCGACATCACCGTCAGGCGGGGTATGGGCACGTCCGAGCGCGTCGGCAGGTGACAGTTGATGCACCGCGCCCCTTCGCGCTCGAATCGCGGCGCCGCCGACTCGGTCTGCTCCATCGTGTAGAACAGCGTGCCGTAGCGGGGATCGATGGACACGAACTCGAGGACGCGGCCGCCGGGCACCCAGGCGGCGTAGACGTCGTCGTTGAAGTACAGCGCGCGCGGGTTGTCCGGCGAGATCAGGTCGGCCTGGAAGCTGGTCTTGGAGAAGACCAGGGTCTGCGATGCGAACGGGACATCCAAGGCCGACATCACCGCGTCGATGTACCCGCGGTCGGGGTGGAAGTCCAGGTGGACCTCTCCGTTGTCGATCGCGCGCTGGAGCCGGGCGATGGGATCCATCAACTCGGCGTCGCCGGGAACCTGGACGGGAGAGGCGCCCAACTGTCCGGCGAGGCCCGCCGGCGCGACGGCCAGGAACAGACACGCGCAGGCCAGCCCGATCCAGCGGGAACCCGATCGCGGCACGGTCCCTTCAGTCACCGGCCGCGGCTCGCTGTTCCTCGAGCGTCCTGTTGAAGGTGGCCTCGAACTCGTCCACATGAGCCAGATACCCCTCGGGATCGACGAACGGGTTCGGATCCCCGGGGCCGCGCGCCTGCAGCCGTTCATACTTCTCCTCCAGGCCGTAGAAGACGCCGTGGGAGCTGACGAAGACGTCCACCGGCAACGCGCGCGCCCGTGCGTAGGTCGCCTGGAAGTCCTCGACGATCTCGGGATAGTCCTCGTTGCCGACCAGTTGCAGGAACTGGCCGTTCAGGCTGCACTCGATCAGGCCCTGGTAGGTCCGCCCGTCTTCCTCCAGCTCCAGGGTCCAGGCCGTGCACCCCTTCGTGTGTCCCGGCATCAGGTGCGCCGTGAGCGTCGTCCCGCCCAACGTGACCGTGTCGCCGTCCTCGACCATGCGGTCGATGGGATGCTCCTTGCCGCCGGGACGGAACTCCCTGAGCGCGGGCGCCTCGGCCCGCGACGTCACCACGTCCGCGCCGGTCAGCTCCTTGATCAGCGCGTCCGCCTCGGCGTGGTCGGGATGCGCGTGGACGCTGAGCAGCATCCGGATGTCCTCGAACTCGAAACCCAGCTCCTCAACGCCGGCGCGGATCACCGGAACGGTCGACTCGTAACCGCCGTTGACCAGGATGTGCCCCTCGGGGGTGACGACCAGAAAGCTGGCCAGCATCGACGTGCCGACGTAATAGAGATTGTCCATCACGCGGTGCGGCGGGAACGGGTCGTTCCAGCCGGGCGGCTGGGCCGCCAGCGCAACGGGCGCGCAGGCCAGGACCGCGATCGAAACGGCGATTCTACGCATGGTGGTGTCGGCGCGGCGCGGCCGCGCACGTCTCATCGGACCGCGGCCTAATCGGGCGCCTGGGTTCCGCCCAGCTCCAGCGTCCGGCCGTCCGGGAACTCGATCGCCCGCGACTGGGCCCTCAGCGCGCCGTCCTTCGCCCCGAAACCCTCGACCCGGATCCGGGTCCCCGGCGGCAGCGAGTCGCGGTTCCAGCCGCGGCGCATCAGCACGGAGGGCGATCCGCCCTCGATCATCCACGTCTCGACCGTGCCGTCGTCGCGCGTGACGTTGATGTGGAGCCAGGAATGGGGGTTGACCCACTCCATCCTGAGGACTTCCCCTTCCAGCGACACCGGCCGGTCGCGGGAGAACTCGGCGGCAAAGGAATGATGGGCCGACGCGGGCCACGCCGACAGGATCCATGCGGCGGCGAGGGCCGCAACCGTCGTCAGTCTGCCGTACATAGGGTCAACTCCTGGTCTTCGACTTTCCACCGACAATTATGCATCGGCGACGCGCGCCGCGTCATTCTTCGGGCAGCAGCAGATCCGAGTAGAAAAGCAGGTCCGTAAACGGCACGCACTTGTGCTCGAGTATCTGGGCGTTCTCGTCGATCAACCGGTACAGGGGCATCTCGATCGTCCAGGACTCCGAATAGGTCAGGGGGTCCTCGAGCGTCGCCTCGTACTGGATGTGATCCGGACCGATCTTGGTGAAGCGCTCGGTCACCACCAGTTGATTGCTGTGGTGATTGCCCGCACGGTCCAGCCACGTCTGGCCGTTCGAGTTCCGGGTCTCGACGACGAGCGTGTCCCCGTCCCAGGCCCCGTCGGACTTGCCCATCCAGGAATCGAGCGGCAGCTCGGAATCGTCGTTCATGTAGATGATCCGGTTCCCGGCCGCGAACGGGTACACCATCAGGATGTCGCCGTCGCCCTGGAAGATCTGGAACGGCAGCTCGTGGTAGGTGTAGCGCGGGATGCCGAGCATGTAGCACTTCGCCTCGGGATCCTCCGCGGGCCAGTTGGCCCGGTTCTCGTCGCGCCGGGCCAGCGCCTCCGGCAGGTACGGAATCGCGCCGCCGCCGCGAATGACGCTCTGCCCGGCCGGGATCGCGGCGATCGCGCCGAGCTCCCAGAACTCGTCCAGGCCCTCTGCGGAATGCCCTTCCAGGTTCCAGTTGGCCGTGTTGATCGCCTTCCAGACGCCGTTCATGTCCGGACGCCCCGCGATGCGGCCGTCATCCTCCGGCTCCGGGGCGCAACCCGCGCCCGCCATGGCCCAGAGCGCCGCCGCCAGGCCGATCGATCGATATGTCATGAACCCGCTCTCCGTGCGTCCGCCCATCCGGCCGGTTTCCCGGATCGGCGTTTGCGGTGTAGTATACGCGAAATCAAAGGCTTCGGCGCGGCTAGGCCGGGGTCATGGAGTGACGATCATGAAGACTTCGATGCTGGCAATCGGCGGTGTCCTCGTACTGGCCTTCGCCGCCGTTGCGCAGGAATCCGCGAACACGAACGACAACTACACGGTCGACATGGAATGGGCCCAGCTTCCGGAGGGCATGACGTGGGACGCCTCGACGACCGACGTCGCGGCCGACCGGGAGGGGAACGTCATCGTTCTCGTCCGCACGGCGCCCCACTACCGCGTGTTCACCCGCGACGGCGAGTTCGTCCGGGCGTGGGGTGACGGCGACCTGTTCGGACAGGCCCACAGCGTGCTGGTCGGCCCGGAGGGCAATATCTGGTCGACG
>JAJEDW010000216.1 GCA_022821265.1 Acidobacteriota bacterium | reverse complement strand
CGATGCGCCCAGGGTGAACAGCGTCGCCGGGATGGCGGCCGCCCCCAGCATGGACGCCACCGTGTCCACGGGGCCCATCAGGCGAATCCCCGTCAGGTTCAGCGCGAAGCCGATGGCCAGCGCGACGAATATCGGGTTCCTCAGCTGCGACCGCAGGACCGCCGTGGGCAGGCTGGCGGGCTCCGATTCCGCCGCGCCGCGCGCGGCGCGGAGCAGCGAGGTCCCCACCATGTAGAGGACAGGCCCGTGAATCGACAGGATGATGTAGAGGGGCAACAGGGCGGCGTCGCCGAACGCGGCCTGGACGAACGGGATGCCCACCATCAGGTTGTTGGAGAACGCCGATCCGAAGCCGAAGACGACACGCCGATCCGGGGCGTGGCGGAACAGCAGCCGCCCCGCCAGGATCCCGGCGCCGAACACCAGGAACGTCCCGCCGAAGTAGACGGTCAGCAATTCCCATTCGAAGCTCAGTTCGAGTTCCGAGACGGCGCGGATCAACATGGCCGGTATCGCGATCCGGAAGGCGAATCGGGACAGCCCGCGGATGCCGTGCTCGTCGATCACGCCGGCCCGGCCCGCCACGTAACCGATCAGGGCGACGCCGAATATCGGGGAGATCAGTTGGAGCGTCTGCAACATGGAAACGGCGCGCGTCGCTTTACGGGACGCCGATGCCGCTATTGTCGCCGAGACCGCCGCCGCCGGGCGGTGAAAACCGGTCGAGACCGCTGCGCCTCCTCCGTGCCGGCGGCTTTGGTAGAATGGCGCCCGAACGGCCAGCCGTCCGTTTCGAGGGAGTTCGAATGCCGCGCATCCTGCTCGCCGCCGCCGCGTGCGGCCTCCTCTGCCCCTGGGCCGCGGCCCAGGATGCGGCGCGGCTCGACGCCATGCTGGCCGACGTCCGCCGAATGGAGGTCGACTCCAACGACGGCCGCGGCGACGCGCTGATGCGCATCCTCGAAGAGCGCGGCGTCCCGTACGCGGTCGAGTCGTTCGAGATCGAGCCGCGCGCCGACTATCCGCGCACCGTGGGGCGCAACATCGTCGTGACGCTGGGCGCGGACGCGGACGCGGGCGACATCGTCGTGGGCGCGCACTACGACGCGGTGTGGCTGGGCGACGGCGCGTTGAGCCGCGGCGCCGTCGACAACGCGGCGTCGTCCGTGATCCTGGTGTGGCTGGCGGAGACGCTGTCGATGGAACCGCTCAAGCATCGCGTCCGGATCGTCTTCTTCGACATGGAAGAGATCGGCCTGGTCGGTTCCCGTGAATTCGTTCGAAGACACGCGGACGCGCCGATCGCCGCCGCCGTCAACCTCGACGTGAACGGATACGGGGATACGGTCTTCTTCGGTCCCACGGCGTCCGGCGGCAACGGCGGCGTGCATGCCGCGATGCGGCAGGCGTGCACCGAGGTGGAACTCGAGTGCGTGGAATTCCCGCGGTATCCCGCCAGCGACTACCTCAGCTTCCAGCGGGCCGGCGTCCCGAACGTTTCCGTCAGCGTGCTGCCTTCGAACGAGGCCGAGGAGATGTACGCCGCCTATAACGATGCGGCGGGCCCGGGCGGCCGGGGCGGGGGCGTGCCCGCGTTGTTTCGGCTGATCCATACGGCCCGCGACACGTCGGAATCGGTCGATGCCGCCGCCATGGACACCGTCTACCGCACCGTCCTGGCTCTCCTGCGCCGGCTCGACGCCGGCGTGGAGTCCGCCCCGTGACAGGCGCCGGACGCCTCGCCGCGGGCGCCGCCATCGCGACGGCGCTCTTCTGTCTCCTCGTCCCCTTGGCGAGCGCCCACGACATCCCCAACGACGTCACGGTCCAGGGTTGGCTGCGGCCCGAAGGCCGGACGCTGAGCGCGCTCCTGCGGGTGCCGCTCGAGGCGATGCGCGACATCAACTGGCCCGTGGGCGGACCGGGCTACCTGGACATCGAGGCCGCCGAGCCGTTGCTCCGGGACGCCGTCACCGTCTGGCTCGCCAACGACGTCGCGGTGTACGAAGAGGGCGAGCGGCTCCCGGCGCCCACGATCGCCGCCGCGCGGTTGTCGCTGCCGTCCGATCCGTCCTTCCGGACCTACGACGAAGCCCTCGCCCACGTGACGGACGGGCGGCTCGATCCATCGACGCAGATCGTCTGGCAGCAACTGATGCTCGACACGGTGCTGGAGTATCCGATCGCGTCGGAGACGTCGGAGTTCGCGTTGCGCCCGGGGACCGAGCGCCTCGGCCTCCGGGTGTTGACGGTGATCCGCTTCATGCTTCCCGACGGCGCCGTACGGCCGTTCGAGTTCCTGGGCGACCCCGGCGTCGTGCCGTTGGACCCGCGCTGGCATCAGGCCGCGCTGCGCTTCGTGAGCCTGGGATTCTTCCACATCCTCGACGGCCTGGATCACCTGCTGTTTCTGCTCTGCCTGATCATTCCGATCCGCCGCGTGCGGCCGCTGGTGCTGGTCGTCTCGGCATTCACCGTGGGCCATTCCATCACGCTGATCGGGTCGGCGCTGGAGTGGGCGCCCAACGCGCTGTGGTTTCCGCCCATGGTCGAGACCCTGATCGCGGTTTCGATCGTCTACATGGCGCTGGAGAACATCGTCGGCGGCGGCGCCGAGCGCCGCTGGCTGATCACGCTGGGTTTCGGCCTGGTTCACGGATTCGGCTTCTCGTTCGCGCTGGGCGAGACCATGCAGTTCGCGGGGGCGCATCTGCTGACGTCGCTGCTCGCCTTCAACGTCGGCGTCGAGCTCGGGCAGCTCCTGGTGCTGGCGATCCTGTTGCCCGCCATCGTCCTGCTGTTCCGCCACGTCGTGCCCGAGCGCATCGGCGTGATCGTGCTGTCGGTGATCATCGCCCACACGGCCTGGCACTGGATGACGGACCGTTTCGAGATTCTCCGGCAGTACACGTTTCCCGCCGTCGACGCGCCCTCGTTCGCGACCCTGCTGCGCTGGCTGACGGCCATCGTGTTCGCCGCCGGCGTCATCTGGCTGGTCAAGGTTCTTCGGAAGCCGCGTTCCACGGAAACCGCCGACTGACGGGTCGTCTACGTCGAACGGCACGATCGTCGGTTCGCGATCCTCGCCGGGTCCGACCTCATCGGTCCGAAACAGACCTCGCTTGCAGATATGTACCTTATATGGTTCAATGCACATCGAAAGGTGCATGATGGTCGACGAGTCGAAGCCACGGAAGATTCCGATGCGCTTCTACCGCACGCGATCCGGCAGGGAACCCGTGAGGGAGTGGCCGAAGGCGCTGGACGAGGCCGAGCGTCAGGCGATCGGGAAGGACTTGCTGCGGGCGCAATGGCGATGGCCGGTCGGCATGCCTCTGTGCCGTCCGATGGGAGACGGCCTTTGGGAAATCCGGACGGATCTACCCATGAAACGGACGGCGCGCGTGCTGTTGTGCTCGTATCGAAACCATCTGGTCGTGCTGCATGGGTTCGTCAAGAAAACGCGGACGACACCGGATTCGGACATGGCGACGGCGCGAAAGCGTCAGAAGGAGTTGGAACGATGAGTGAGAAGCGTATGGGATCCAGCATCGACGCCTTTCTCAAGGAGGAAGGCATCTTCGAAGAAACCCAGGCGCAGGCAATCAAGGAAGTCGTGGCGTGGCAACTCGCGGAAGCCATGAAGAAGGAAAGGATCTCCAAGAACAAGATGGCGAAGCTGCTGAAGACGAGCCGCACACAGGTGGACCGGTTGCTCGATCCGAAAAACGATATCACGCTCGGCAGCCTTCAGCGGGCGGCCGCCATGGTCGGGCGCCGCGTGAACATCGAGTTGGTGTAACGCGGGATCCTTATGATGGCTGCTTACAGGCGCGACGTCTGCGACGTCACGTGTCCGCCGGGACAACCGGGTGCGTGCGGCCGTCCCGATGCTCGGCGAGCGCTTCGTCAGCAAGGGACTTGAGGGTGTCTGGGGACGAGGTGAGAAACTCGCCCCACCTCCGTTCGGAGGCCAGTTCATCGAGCAGCCATTGCGCCAGCCGGTTCAGGCTCCCGCTTCGCCGCGGAGGTACGGGATCGTCTGGGGGCCGCGGGGAAGAACGCACAGTGTGGCGTCGGGGCCGGCGCGCTCCAGGGCGCCAACAGTGGTTCCGGCGACGTCTCCGGCCGGTTCGAAATGCGCGGCCCGCAACGCGTGGTCCGAGAGTCCGCCGGCGTGCACGAACACTTCGGCCTTCAGTTGAATCTGCGCCTGGATCTGGACCTGCCACTGGTCCGGCCGCGAATATCCCGGCGCCTGGATCATGTCCAGCAGCGACTGCGCGGACGGCCGGGACCGTAGAATTTCGCCGTAGGCGCCGTGGTCGGGCAGGCCGTCGCGGCATTCCGCCGCGCATACGATCGTCCCGCCCGGCTTGACGACCTTGGCCGCGGCCGACATGCCCTTGACGGCCTGGTAGAGGTTCTGGTCCAACGGATACCCCGAGTTGGTGGTCAGGACGACGTCGAACGGCGCCTCGACCGCGCGCATGGCGTCGGCCCGGGCCGCGCGGCACGCGGCGGCGTGCTCCACGGATAGCTCTCCGGCGAAGACCGCGGTGATCGCCTGCCGGCGGTTGAGCGTGACGTCCACGGCGAAGTCGACCCCCGTCATCCGGGCGATCTCGCGCACGTCGTCGTGGACGGGGTTCCCCTCGGTCACGCCCCACGTGGCGCTGGGGTGGCCGATGCGCCGCGCGTCATGCAGGTGCATGACGGTTTCCAGGCCCGCCAGTCCGGGCGCAACCATCTTCGGACCGCCGCTGAACCCCGCGAAGAAGTGCGGCTCGACGAACCCGGTCGTGACACGGACGTCGGAGTTCACCCACTCCCGGTTCAGCAGGACCGGCACCCCCGTCGACGTCTCGCCGACGTCGACGAGCGACGACTCGTCGCGCGCGTAATGGCACAGGATGCGGCAGCGGCGCGCGATCTCCGGCCCCAGCATCCCCTCGATCTCCTCGGCCGTGTTGATCCGGTGGGTGCCGGTCGCGATGAAGACCGTGACGTCCTCCATCCGGACTCCGGGCATCGCCTCCAGGAGCGCCTCGATCATCACCTGGCGCGGCTGCGCCCGCGTGATGTCGCAGACCGAGACGCCGATCGTCCGTCCGGGCCGGACGGTGTCGGCCAGCGGAGGGCGGCCCGCCGGGTTTCGGATCGCGTCGACCAGAGCCGCCATCGGGTCGGAAACGGACGGCCGGTCGACCGGCTCGATGACGGTCGCCTCCGCCGGAATCTGGACGGGCATCCCGTCGCTTCCGTAGTCGAGATCGAGTTCAACCACGTTCGGCATCGAGGAGAATCAGACTAGCGAGCCGGCCGGGGAGCCGTCAACACGTTCACTAGAATTGAAACCGGACCTCCAGCGTGATCTGCCGCGGGTTCGAGGCGCTGATCGACTTCCCGAAGTTGGGCGACGTCAGGATTCCGACCGGCGTGCCGAAGTTCGTGCGATTGAAGGCGTTGTTGAAGTTGGCCCGGAAGTTGAGGCTCGGGCCGCCGTTGCCGTTGCTTCCCAACGAAACCGACTTGGTCAGGTTGAAGCTGACGTTGCCCTGATGGGGGCCGCGTTCGCTGCTGCGGGGCACGCCCGGCGGACGGTCGTTGGTAACGCCGTCGCCGTTGTCGTCCTCGCCCGTCGTGATCGTGTACCAGTTGCCGTTCCGGTACGAGATCGTCGTATTGAGATACACGTCCCAGAACAGGCGGTTGTTGACGCCGGCGCTGAACTGGTGTCGGACCGTTTCGGCGTAGTCGCCTCTCAGGTTGAAGTTGTCGGTGGGCGCGCTGAAGTTCGTGAGGACGTTGCCGTTGACTTCGCGCGAGTACGTGGCGTTGACGTTGAAGATGCTGAACCGCTGGCGCATGTTCACCCGGATGGCCTTGAACTTGGCGATCCCCGTCGACTCCAGGCGCCAGACGTTGCCCTCCATCGGATCGGGCCGGCACGACTGGATCTCGGCCCGGGGCGCATCGTCGGGCAGCCCGGCGGTGCACGCCGGCAGTCGCGGGTTGAGATTGCGGCTGCGCAGCAGGTGAAACCGCTTGTGGTAGTCGAAGGCCGCGGTCACGAAGAGATTCCCGGGAAAACTCCGCTCGATCTGGTACGACGAGTTCACCGAGTACGGTGCAACGAGGTCGTCGGCCCGGACGCGCCGCGAGGACGGTGGAACGACCCGGACCTCTCCGGCGAGGAACGGATCCGGGTACGAGGGGTTGCTGATGACGATCTCGACCTGGCGCGTGCCGTCCAGGCGCGCCAGGTCGTATTCGACCCACCGCGGGATCCGTACGTGAAACAGACCGACGCCCGCCCGCAGGACGGTCGAACTGTCGAGAGCGAACGCGATGCCGACCCGCGGGTCGAGGTTGTTGTGGTCGTCAAGATTGGTCTGCCGTTCGTAGCGCACGCCGAAGAACAGCGTCCACCGGTCCGTGGGCTGGAACTCGTTCTGGTAGAACGCGCTCCATTCGGTCTGGGTCCGTCGCAGCGTCGGATCGCCCCGCGTCTCGGTATAGAGGATCGGTCGACCGATGCCGAAGGATTCCAGATCGGAGAACGTGAACGTTCCCCGGAAGTTGTTCTCCGCGTTGGCATGGATCGTGTTTCGGTTCATGTTCCCGCCTGCCCGGACGGCCCACCGATCACCGGAGTAGATCCAGAGGCTCGCGACATCGACATCGCGGCCCTGGTATGCGCCTCGGCTTTGTCCACCCCCGCCGTTGAAGGCCCCCAGCACGTTGATCGCGCGTCCGATGGTCACCGGTTCGACGCGTTCGTCGAAGTCGGAGGTCCCGACGCGGATTTCCTGGACCCAACGCTCCGAGACGAACCACAGGTGCTGGACATTCACGTTGTCGTTTCGGTATCTCAAGTCGATCGCCCGTTCCGGCAGGTTGAAGCCGCCGACGTTCTGCATCTCACGGCGGTGGCGCTGGAGGTTGCCCCTGAAGTCGAGCGATTGTCCGGGCGTGAGCTGATACGTGCCTCCCAACGCCGCGTAGTGCGTCGATTGGGGACGGGTGAAGCCGAGGACGAACGGGCCGTCGAGGGTTTGGGCGTTGACCGTGTCGGCGCTGTCGGATTCCTGGTGGGTGAAGCTCCCGTTGACGGTCAGACGGTTCCGGATCAGCGGTCCGCTGCCGGTCAGGTTCACGTTCCGTTGCTGGTACGGCGGCTTGTTCGGGGCGAATGGGTTGCGGGCGTTCAGCGACTCGTCACGGAGCGTGAAACCCGCGCTGCCGTGCAAGGCGCCCGCGCCGCCCCGTTGAAAGATGCGGGTCTGTATTCCGCCCCCGCTGGCGTAGCTGTAGCTTCCCCCGCTCGATGCGTTGCCTGAGAACTGGTTCTCGGCGGTGAACGGATTCCGATTGATGCGGATCTGCTGGACCTGACGGCTGGTGCCGGCCGTTGCGTCCGGCTCCGCCGTTTCGGCTGCCCGCGCCGCGACGTGGGCATCCCAGGCGGCCAACTGTTCGGCGGTCAGATGGACGCGCACCCGGTCGCTGAAGTCCTCGTTCATCCATGCGATGCCGGCCAAGGCGCGGTCCAGGGCTTCGCCCTGCGGCGGGCCGCCGCTGAAATTCATCACGTTCCCGAACAACTGTTCGGACGCGCGGCGGGACTCCTCCAGCACGAACGTGATGCGGTCTTGCTGTTCCTCGGAAAACGGTACGCCCGCGGCGTCGAGAACCTCGATGAGCTCATCCCGGATCCGGTCGAGAGGATTCTCCGTCAGGAGCCCGCCGCCATCGTCCTGGGCACCGAGCGGCCAGGAGGCTGCAAGGACCAGAGCGCCGATCCACCACCACCGCGCGGTCACCGCGCGCACGCTGCATCTCTTCGCATACGATTTCCGAATCCGAACACGTGCGCGGAACTCACGTCCCCTTACTTCAGACACCGTACCGACGGAAACGTTTTCAACGAAATTCATGGACGGAAAGTGCGAGTTCCTGACTGTGACTGCGACATCCGCCTGGAATTCCGTCGGGGGCGGGTGCAATCCGCGGCGGGTTCCGTGTACTCTGCCAGATTCGGCGCGCCCATGCAGCTCCCTCCGACCGGCCCACAGGAACAGCACGATCCCTACGCGGCGTTTCGGCTGACGTCCTTCCGGCGCTACTTCGCGGGTCACACGACGCTGATTTTCGGCTGGCAGATGCAGAAGGTCGCCATCGGTTTCGAAATCTACGACCGTACGGACTCGTTCCTGCACCTGGGTTACGTCGGCCTCGCGCAGTTCGCGCCGTTCGCGCTGCTGGCGGTCTTCGGGGGGCATTTCAACGACACGCACAACCGCAAGCACATCCTGATGACGTCGGCGTCATTCAACGCCCTGGCCGCGCTCGGGCTGGCCTGGAACTCCGCCTACGGCACGGCCAACCTCACGTATGCGTTCCTCATCCTGGGCGGTTGCGCCCGGGCCTTCCAGATGCCGGCCCGGAGATCGTTCCTGCCGCGCATCGTACCGCGCGAAGTCTTTCCCAACGCCGTGTCGTGGCACTCGAGCGGTTTCGAGCTGGCGACCATGGCGGGGCCCGCCCTGGGAGGGTTCCTGATCTGGTACTTCAACGACAGCGCCCTGCCGATCTACCTGATCAACGCCGGGGCGCTTCTGACGTTCGTCGCCCTGGTGGCCGGTATCCGGTACCGGCACGAACCCGTTCCCAACGCCGTCATGAGCGTGGATTCACTGCTCGAGGGTTTCCGGTTCATCAAGAACAGCCCCGTCGTGTTCGCAGCGATCACGCTGGACATGCTGGGCGTGCTGTTCGGAGGGGCCGTCGCCCTGATGCCCGTCTTCGCCCGCGATATTCTCCAGGTCGGATCGCTGGGCCTGGGATGGCTGATGGCGGCGCCGGCGATGGGCGCGTTCAGCATGGCTCTGCTCCAGGCCCATACGCGTCCGGCGCCGAAGGCCGGCCGCCGGCTGCTCATTGCGGTCACCGGGTTCGGTTTGGTGACGATCGTCTTCGGACTGTCCCAGAGCTTCGCGTTGTCGATGACGATGCTGTTTCTGCTGGGCGCATGCGACAACGTCAGCGTCGTGATCCGCGGCGTGCTGGTCCAGTTGCTGACCCCGGACGCGATGCGCGGGCGCGTGTCGGCCATCGACGGCGTCTTCATTGGGACGTCGAACGAGCTGGGCGCTTTCGAATCCGGGGCCGTTGCGGCCGTGGTCGGGCCCGTTCTCTCGGTCGTCATCGGGGGCGTCGGCACCATCCTCGTGGTCCTGGGCGTGGCGTGGAAATGGCCCGAGCTGCGCCGATACGGGGCGCTGGATTCGCCGGGGCCCTGATCGCCCGCAGCGCCCCCCCGGGAATCCTGGCTCCGGCCCCCGTCTTCGCAGTTTGATTGCGTCCCGAGCCCGCGCCCACTAGACTGCGGTGATAGTTTCGGAGTTCGAATCGCTTATGCTGCGCCACGGGAGTGTTGGAAAGCTCATGAATCGGAACGCGCTGATCGTGCTCGTGTGCGGTTTGGCGATGCCGCTGTCCGCGTTCTCCCAGGACGCCGCGGTCTTCGAACCGGACGAAGTCGGAAGGATCCTGCTCGAAGAAGGCGTCGAGGGACTGCAGCGCGCGCTGGCCGAGGTCGGCGTGCCCCCGATGACGTTCAACCAGGAGCCGCAGGTCCGCCCCGTCTACGATGCGCACGTCCGCGTTCTGGACGACCTGCTGGCCGCCCAGGGAGGAAACCGCGGGGCGATCGGAGCGGAGATCGCCGCCTTGCAGGAACAGCTTTTCCTGGCCGCGCTCAAGTTCCTGAACCCGGCCCAGCGCACGGGCCTGATCGGCGCGGCGGCCAACGCGGAATTCACGGAACTCAACACCGACTTGCCCGAGGACGAGGCCGAGCTTCGCGAATACCTGACCGATCTCCGGAGCCCCGCCGGCGCCGAGGACTCCAACAGCTCCGGCGGCTTCAACATCGGCGGCGGGGGCGGCGGAGGCGGCGGCCTCATCATCGACGGTTTCAGCGGCGGCCGGATGCCTAACCGGGACGAAATACAGGAGATCCGAATCAACGAGAACTCGTTCACCGCGGAGCAGAGCAACCAGTCCCGGGGCCGCACCGAAGTGATCACGCGCGGCGGCGTCGGCGGTGTCAACGGCGATCTGACGTTCAACTTCGCGGACGAGTCGCTGGATGCGAGGAACGCCTTCGCCAGGTTCCGCCCGCCCTATCAGCAACGGAACTTCGTCGGCAACATCAGCGGGCCCGTCATCCGGAACCGGCTGACCATGACGTTCAGCATCCGGAACAACAACTCCGAGACCGGGCAGACCCTGCGCGCCCTGACGCCGACGGGTCTGGTCAACGACGCCGTGGTCCGGCCGCAGACCGAACGGGGGTATACGACCCGCGGAACACTGCAGTTGTCGGACAACCACAACCTGAACGTGAGCTACGAGTTCGGGAATCGGCGCGGCGAGAACCAGAACGTGGGCGAGCTGGGGCTGCCCGAGCAGGGAACCGTCAACCGGCGTGACAACTTCTCGTTCCAGGTCAAGGAGACGGCGGTTCTTTCGCCGCGGCTCAACAACGAGGTCCGCTTCCAGTACGGGGGGTTCCTCCAGGACGCGGATCCCATGACCGACGCGCCTCACATCCGAGTC
>JAJEDW010000224.1 GCA_022821265.1 Acidobacteriota bacterium | reverse complement strand
CGTGGAGGAGATCTTCGGGCCGGTCGCTCCGATCACGCAGTTCGACACCCTGGAGGAAGCGGCCCGGCTCGCCGCGGACACGTCCTACGGACTGTCGCTCAGCATCGTCACGCGCGACGTGATGAAGGGGATGGCGCTGGCGGAGCGGATCCCCAGCGGGGTGGTCCACATCAACGACCAGACGATCGCCGACGAGCCGACCGTGCCCTTCGGCGGCGTCAAGGACTCCGGCGCCGGGTCGCACCTGGGCGGTTTCGGGGCGAATCTGGAGGCGTTCACCGAGCTCCAGTGGGTGACGATGCAGACCGAGATTCCGCCGTATCCTTTCTAGACGGATGGGAGGATCGGATGACACTGAACACGCCCGCCGTCCTGCTGGCCGCCGCCGTGCTCTCTGCCCCGGTTGCCGCGGCCGCGGCGCATCACGCGTTCGCGGCCGAGTTCGACCGGGACCGGCCCGTCGAGGTCACGGGTACGGTGACCCGGGTGGAATGGACCAATCCTCATGCCCGGTTCTACGTCGACGTGGAAGACGAGGACGGCGAGACCGTCAACTGGGATTTCGAGTTGACGACGCCGAACATCCTGTTCCGGCAGGGCTGGTCCCGGAACTCTCTCCGGGAGGGGGACGTCGTGACCGTCAAGGGTTTCCGGGCGCGGAACGCGCCGTACGTGGCGAACGCCGGCGAGGTGATGCTGTCCGACGGCCGGACGGTGTTTTCCGGAAGCGGGCCGGACTGAGGTCGGCCCCTCAGCGATAGACGGTCAGGTTCCGGTAAGCGGCCTCGATGTTCTTCTCGCGGAGCCGTTCGTACTGCTCCCAGTCGGCGTAGGGCTCGAGCATCAACTCCGATTTCATTTCTTCGAGACTGAGCCCGGCTCGGATTGCGGCGGAGACTTCCGCCGCCAGGTACTCGAAGTACTCGCGCGTTTCGACGACGTCCTGCCTGGTGTAGTACTGCCCGTGCGCCGGCGCCAGGATGTCGAAGTCCAGGGCCTCGACGGCGCGGTACGAGTCGATCCACTCCGACATGGCGTGGCCGTCGAATGGGCCGCACGCGCTCGGCAACGAGCGCATCGATTCGGTCACGAGCGCGTCGGCCAGGAAGTCGGCGGCGAAGACCACGCCGTCGTCCGGGAAGTACAGGACCGTCATGTCGTCGCCGTGGTTGCGGCCGGGATGGATCAACTCGACGCGTTGTCCCCCCAGGGTCAGGCGCATCCGGTCGGCGTAGACGATGTCCGGTGGATGGACTTCCGAGAAGTACTCGGCCGGGGTCAGGCGTCCGTCGCCGTCCGCGTCCTTCCGCTCGGAGAACCGCCCGCCGCAGACGCCCGGCGACGCGTCGGCCGGAATGCGGAACTCCTCGGGTTCGAACATTCCGTTTGCGTTCCGGTCGATCATGTCGCCCGGCATGTGGGGGTACCGCCCGTCCATGTTCCGGAGCATCGTCTCGTGTCCGATGAACGTGGCGGTGTCGGCGAACACGGCGCCGCCCTCGACATGGTCCCAGTGGCTGTGGCTGTAGACGACCCAGCGAACGGGAACGCCGGGAAAACGCTCCTCCAACTGGACCTTGAGCGCCGTGGCGAAAGGGGTGTTCAGCGTGTCGCCGATGAGGATGCCGTCGTCGGTGACCAGGATGATGTTGTGCCAGCGCCCGTTCGAGCCCCGATACAGGTCGCCCGTGATGTGCGTGATGACCGGCGCGCCGAACTGCGCCCAGGCGTCTGCGCCTCCAACCAGGGCGAGCACGGCGCATACGGCCGGAAGCCATCGTGCGTGGACACGCGTGCGTGCGTTCTTCATGACTCTCCTACGACCTGTATTGCGTACGCGCGACTTCGACGTAGGGCACCGGCGACACGATGGCCCGGATCTCGGTCTGGACGTGGCGCTCGACGGTGGGTTTGGACGAGCCGCCGTCCTCCTCGCCCCATACGAACGTGACCTCGGTTCCGGGCTCGGCGTACTCGGGATCGAGGATGGCCAGCGTCAGCATGCGGCCCTCGTTGGCGCTGTAACCGCACCAGGTCGAGATGCCGATGGTCTTTCCGTCCTTGGTGACCTTGTCGTAGGGCAGCGTGGCGTAGACGGCCGACGGGAAGTCGAAGTACTTGGCGCGGCCGTCGGCCTGGAACATCGTTCCCAGCGCGCGCGTCACGTCGTCGTTGTCGAGCGCCAGCGTGACTTCCTTCCGGTGGGGCCCCGCCGCCCGGGCCTCCAGCGCCTCGCGCCCGATGAAGTCGTGGTCGAACCGGAGGATGCGCCCGTAGTCCAGGTCCCACGGCGTCAGGTAGTAGTCGCGGATGTCGTCGGAGTAGAAGCTGCCCCCGAGCGACGCGATGGCCTCGTAACCGTTTCCCGGCAGCCATTTCCGGTACGGCTTCATCGCATCGCCCGAGTAGATCGCCGGCAGTGGCGAAGGAATCCACCCGGACTCGAGCGTGTTCGAGGAATAGGCCCGGGCGCCCACAAGGCGCAGGCCGAATTCCTCGCCCGCTTCCACCAGCGCCGCCTTCACCGCGTCGCCCTCGCCCCAGGGCCCGAACAGCTCGAAACCGGCCTGCCCCGCCATTCCGTGCCGCAGGCCGCGGACCCGCCGGCCCGCGATCGTGAAGTCGACCATGTTGAAGAAACGGACCTCGGGCACGGGTTGGCCCGTCACCTTCTCCAGCAGCTTCAGGGCGTTGGGGCCCTGCACCTGGTAGCGATACGCCTTCCGGGTGACCGGCCCCCCGCCGAGGCGGGCCGCGGCCCGCTCGTCCACTTCCGTGGCCGCGTCGTAGCCCCCGGTCTCGCAGTGATACCGCACCCAGTTGTGGACCGAGGGGCGGCCGACCAGGTTGAACAGGTTCTCCTCCAGGTAGAACAGGACGACGTCGCCGATGACGTAGCCGTCGTGGTTGCAGGCCACGAACTGCTTGGCCTTGTTGGGCGCGAAGTTCTTGAAGGAGTTGATCCCCAATCCTTCCAGCAGGCGGAACGCGTCGGGCCCGGACACGTACATGTCGGTCATGTGGTAGCTCTGGTTGAACAGCACGCAGCTCTGCTGCCAGGCGCGCTGCTCGTCGCGCCAGTTCGTGTACTCGGGCGGGACGACCGGGTAGACGTAGGGGCCGGTTTGCGAGTGGCGGAGCAGGGCGGTGGGGCCGCCCGCCGCCCGGATACGATCCTCCAGACTGTGTGTCATGACCTCTCTTGTCCTGTGATCAGTGTCGTGTAACGGAAAAGTCGCCGATGCTCGCACCGTGCGTCCAGGTTCCGGTCAGGGAACGGTTCGGCAGCCCAAGGTTGTCGAGTCGCCGGCGGCGGCAACGGCCGGCGCGGGCAGCGAGTGCTTCATGACGTGCGAACCGACACGGTGTCCATCAAGGCGAAGCGCCTATTCTACACCGCTCGCGCGGCCGCGTCAGGATGGCACCTCCATCAACCCGATCATCGGTCCGACGGTCATCAGGATGGCCGTCATGACGATCACCCAGGCGATGCTCACGATGGCGCCCGGCTTGAACATGTCGAACATGCTGTAGTAGCCCTTGCTGAACGTCAGCAGCGGCACCGGGTCCAGCGGAATCAGCATGGCGCAGGACGCCGTGAAGATGACGGGCAGAGCGTAGAGGGCCGGGTTCACGCCGGCCTCGACGGCCAGGAGCATGATCGGCGGGATCATGATCGCGTTGATCACCGGCGAAACCGGCAGCATCAGGTGAATCACCACCGTGAACAGGCTGATCAGCGCCAGGATCAGGACGATCGGGAAATCGCTCATGCCTCCGAGCGAAATATCCACCAGCCACTGCGCCAGTCCGCTCGAAGACGACGCCGCGCCCAAGGTGGCGACGGCGCCGGCCATCATCAGGATTTCCCAACCCGTCGCGGCCTGGGCTTCCTTCCAGGTGAACAGCTTGATCCCGGGCAGGAACATCAGCGTGGCGCCGAAGACGCCCACCGTGACCACGTCGAAGTAGCGGAAGAACAGGAGGTTCGGGAACGAGCCGGCGATCCAGCAGACGAGCATGAGGCTCTGTATGACCAGGACTTTCTTCTCGGCGGAGGTCAAGGGTCCCAGGTCGGCCAGCTCCCGCCGGATGTCGTCGATGTTCCCGATGTCGTCGATCTCGGGCTTGAACGCGCGCGAAATGACGAACGCCGTCGTGGGCAGCAGGATCAGCACCATCGGGATGCCGATGGCCATCCACTGCAGGAAGGTGATCTCGGGTCCGCCGTTGTCCAGGATGATCTGCAGCCCCAGGACGTTGATCGAGCTGCCGGCGATGGTCCCGACGCCGCCGACGAGCGCGCCCAGCGGAATGGCCAGCATGAGGCCGCGGGCGAATTGCGACTTGCCGGGCTCCAGCTTCAGCCGGTCGAATATGCCCAGCGCCACGGCCATGAAGATGGCGCACGTCGGCACGTCGGAAACGATCAGCGAAACCATGCCCGTGCCGACGGTGAAGACCAGGATCACGCGTCGGGAGTCGGTGCCGGCCCGGCTGATCAGCGTCAGCGCGAACCGGTGGGCCAGCCCGGTCTTCACCCAGGCCAGCGCCACGATGAACATGATCAGGACGAAGAAGAACACCAGGCCGATGAAGTTCTGGAAGGCCGTGTTCAGGTCGTTCAGGCCCAGGATGGGCTGGAGCACCAGCGCGAGCAGGGCGCCGATCGTGATCGGAATGGCCTCGGTCGACCACAGGATCAGGATCAGCACGAACAGCGCGGCCGTCCTCTGACCCGGAACCCCCAGCCCCTCGGGCGTCGGCAGGTAAAGGACGACGGCCGACGCCGCGACCGCGACGAAGAGGCTGATGATCTCCTTCCGTGACGTGGTGAGGCTCGCTGAGGTCATGGACGCTCCTTCTCGCAGGGTTCCACTTGTCGGTCTTGACGCGGGGACTCTATCACGATTGGATGCCGGCAGTTTCGACGGGCTTGAATTCGAGGAGGTGGCGGTGTCAATCCGTCCAGGGATTGACTACTTCGGCTCCGGTCGCGGAAAAGTCGGAAGTGTTGCGGGTGACGATCGCCAGCCGGTGTCGAAGGGCAGTCGCCGCGATCAAGCCGTCGATGGCCGGAATCGTTTTCGTCATGCGGGCGGTCAACCGTCCCCATTCGTCGGCCACGCCGGCGTCCACCGGCACGACCCGGTTTTCGAACCATGCGGGCAACTCGGTTTCGAGCCGAGCGGCTATCCTCGCACGACGCCGCCCGCTCTGGCGTCTCTCGATTCCCTTGCGTATCTCGCCCAACGTGAGAACGCTCACGAACTATGCCTCCGACGATGCCACATGGAACCATTCGGACACTTGCGGCGCGGGCGCCGGTTTCACCAGCTCGGACCAGGCGCACGCATCGATCAGGAAGCTCACAGTTCGACGTCGCGGGGCGGCGACGGATCGCGCTCGACATCGAGCCGGACGCCCGCCAGCGGTGATGTCCTCAGAAACTCGACCAACGAAGGCCTTGGCCGTTGGAGGCGGTCGTAATCGTCCGCCGAAAGAATGACAGCCGTGCGTCGTTCGCGGACCCTAATCGTTGGTGGACCGACTGCGGCGTCGCGAATCAACTCGCTGAAACGCGCCTTGGCGTCCTGCAACTGCCACGTAGCCATGATGGGGGCTCCTATGACTAGTCTGACTAGATTATTTCAGGCAACGGACCGTTGCGCACGACGGTTGTGCTCGGGACGGCCATCCGCTGTCAGAACCGCCCGATCACCGCCATGATCTCGCACTGGATCTCGTAGTCGAGCGGGAGGTCGTCGTAGACGAACGTGTGCCGTGCGGGCCTGGAGTTCTCATCGGGAAACATGGCCAGCCATTCGGCGTTCAGCGCCTTCTTGTCCCGGCCGCTCTGCATCCAGACCGTCAGCTTGATGATGTCGTCGGTCGTCCCTCCGGCGGCTTCCATGACGCGCCGGATATTCTCGAACATCAGGGCGACCTGCGTGTCGAAGTCGGCGCCGGTCCGGCCCGTGGCGGGATCCCGTCCGGGGATGCCGCCGCTGACCAGGAACGGACCCATCACCGTTGCCAACGGAATCGGGTTCGTGTGATCCAGTCCGGGAACCTCGATGTTGCGGCGCTTGCTCATGCGGCATGGTCCGGGTTTGGCGTGCGCGGCAGTGTACAACAGATCGAGTGGGCTACGCCTCGTCCGGCGGCCGTTTCCACCGCCTGCACCGCAAGAACACTTTCCCGGATGCCCTGGGCGGTTCAGAATAGGGGACGATGATGGCCATCTGGATCGCGAAATTCTTGGGTCCCGTCATGCTGGCGGTCAGCATTCCCATGATGCTGACCCCCGCGAGCCTCCAGGAGACGACCCGGCGTTTCCTGGCCAACCGGCCGTTGCTCCTCGTTGCCGGGATTCTCGCGATGACGGCGGGGCTTGCGATCTTGAACACGCACAACGTCTGGGCGGGGGACTGGACCGTGATCGTCACGCTGCTCGGCTGGGCGATGGTTCTGGGCGGGGCGTTCCGGATCATCGCACCGGGCGTGGCCGAGCGGGTCGGCACGGCGATGTTGGGGCCGCCGATCCTGATGAGACTTTTCGGCCTGGGCTGGGCTGCGCTGGGGGCGTACCTGACGTTGAAGGGTTACTCCTAGCCGCGCGACCCGTCACCCTCGGCCGCGCCCAGTCTCTGCCCGGAGAACGGCGTGATCGCGACGTCGACCACGGCCGGACGGCCGGCGCGGACCGTCGCCATCGCGGTGTCGAGCGTTTCGCACAGGCTGTGGCGGTCGGTCACCGTGTAGCCTTCGACGTCGCCCGATGCGCGGGCCATGTCGGCCAGCCGGGCGCCGGCCGTCATCGTCGTGAAGAACGTGTCCCTCCGTTGCGCGACGCCCTCGGGATGGACGCCCAGCGTGGAGAACTTCGGGGCGCTCCATCCGCCGTTGTTGTAGATGATGGTCAGGAACGGCGCCCGGTACGTGGCGGCCACCCAGTAGGCGCTCGTCGGGACCGCGAACTGGTAGCAGCCGTCCCCGATCAAAGCGATGACCTCCGAGTCCGGGCTCGCCAGCTTCACCCCGATGGCCGCGTTGACGCCCCATCCCAGGCCCGTGCCTCCGCTGTTGAAGTAGCTGCCGGGCCGCGACAGTTTCAGGATCTGGGGAATCAACTCGGTCGCCGTCGGCGATTCGAACACGACGCGTGTCTTGTCGGTCACGAGACGGCCGACGGCGCCCGTGAGCTCCTCGGGCGTGATCGGCCCGTCCCCGCCCGTGGGTTGAGGCGTCGACTCGAGCATGCTCTTCATCTCCCGAATCCACGCCGAGCGTTCGGCGCGGCCCTCCGGGTCCGGGCCGACGGCGGCCGTGAGTTGCTCGAGCGCCAGAAGGGAGTCAGCCTGCCATGCGCATTCGACCGGGTAGTGCCAGAACCCGAGTCCGGGCTTCACCGGATCGACGTCGACGTGGAAGACACGCGCGTCGGCGCGGGGACGGACCTTGGACTTCAGCCACGGTACGTCCACGTCGATGAGCAGGATCAGGTCCGCGTCCGCGATCAGGCTGTTGCGGCGGTAGCTCACGTGATGCGGGTGGTTTCCCGGAAAGCTCATGTAGACGGGACTCACTTCGCACACGCCGATGCCGACACGTTCCGACAGCGCGACCAGGCGCTCGACGGCCTCTGGCTGGCGTCCCAGGTAACTGGTGACGACGATCGGACGCCGGGCCTCGACCAACGCGTCCGCGAGCCGCTCGACGCCGCGGCCGGGCAAACCGCCGATCTCGGGCGTCGGCCAGTCACTCGGCTGCTCGACGGCGGCGGGAACGCGTCCCTCCCAGACCTCCCGGGCCCCGGAGAGATAGACCGGGCCCTCGGGCGCGGCCGTCGCGAGCTGGAAGGCCCGGAGCACGACGCCGTCGATGGATTCGGGCGCGCGCACCTCGTAGGTCCAGCGCGTGTACTGGTCGACGATCGCGCCCTGGCGGGGCGCGTCCTGGAGGTCGTGGATGAACTCGTTCCGGCCCCCGGCGATCCCCGCGTTCTCGGTCACCGGAGACAGGCCCGCGATCACGATGGCCGGGACGCGTCCCCGCGCGGCGTTGTGAATGCTGCCCCCGAGGTTCTGCGTTCCCACGTCCACGTGGACCAGCACGAGTTGCGGCCGGCGCGTGATCATCGCGTACCCGTGCGCCGCGCTCAGCGTGGTCATCTCGTGGGGGCACGTGATGACGCGCGGCCCGCGGCCGCCTTCCGCTTCCAGCTTCGCGAACGCCTCGATGAACGCCGGGTGGTCGCTGCCGAGATTGGTGAAAATGCAGTCCGCGCCCAGCTCGGAGGACAGGGTCAGCAGGCGCTCGGCGCATGTCGGTGGCTGCGGCATGACGGGGGGTCCGGTTCTCGCGGGCGAATCGACAGGGAAGGATACCCGATTTCGCGGCGCGCGGCGCGTTACAATGAGGCGCGCGAGGATCCACGTGATGTCGAAGGTTCACACCGTTGCGCTGGCCCTGACCGCCGGTCTGCTCGGCGCATCCCCGGCCTGTTCGCAGGGCTCGTTCGAGCAGCAGCGGGCCGCGATGGTCGAGGCGATCGAGGCGAACGTGGGCGCGACGCGCGCCTATACGGGCCGCGAGCGGCTGGCCGACGCAGTCATGGAAGCCATGGCGCGGGTCCCGCGACACGAGTTCGTCCCCGACGCGGTCCTGCCCTACGCCTACGAGAACCGGCCGCTCCCGATCGGCGAGGGGCAGACGATTTCCCAGCCCTACATCGTGGCGCTGATGACCGACCTGGCCGAGGTCGGCCCGGAATCCGCCGTTCTGGAAATCGGCACCGGGTCCGGATACCAGGCGGCCGTGCTGGCCGAAGTCGCCGGAAGCGTCCACACGATCGAGATCGTCGAGCCTCTCGGGCGCAGGGCCGCCGCGACGCTCGAACGGCTCGGGTACGACAACGTGACCGTGCGTGTCGGCGACGGTTACGCGGGTTGGCCGGAATTCGCCCCGTTCGATGCGATTCTGGTGACGGCGGCTCCCGAACGGATTCCCCAGCCGCTGATCGATCAACTGGCCGTCGGCGGCCGATTGGTCGCCCCGGTCGGAGCGCAGAATCGAGCGCAGTCCCTTCAAGTTCTCGAAAAGACGGACGACGGATCTGTCCGCGTTACCGACGTGTTGCCGGTGGTCTTCGTGCCGTTCACGCGCGCGAACTGATTCGCCGGGCCGTCGGCGGCGCGTGCGCCGTTCGCTATGCCCGGGATGATCGGATGGGACGCCCGGCGTTCTGTCGCGGCGCTACAGTGGAAACCGTTGCTCGAACGCCGGAGTCGCGAGATACGCGACCTCGTCCGATCCGTCGACCGGGATGATGTAGCAAGCGGCGAATCCGCGGGCCGCGGCCCAGTCGAGCCCGGTTTCGGGTCCCATCACGTAAAGAGCCGTGGAGAGCACATCGGCCGTGAACGCGTTCGGATGCCAGACCGTCACCGAGGCGTCGCCGACGACTGGAGCGCCGGTGCGCGGGTCCAGGATATGGCCGACCCGTTCGCCGCCGTCCAACTGCAGCGTACGGCCGTATGCGCCGCTGGTGGCCAACGATCCCTCGTTCAGCTTCAGTTCCATGACCGGCTTGTCGCGGTCCACCGGATGGGCCAGCGCAACGGGCCAGCCGTCCGTTGAGGGTGCGTCCGAGACCGCCATCTGCCCGCCGAAGTCGATGAACCAAGCGCCGCCGACGTCTTCCTCCACGGCGCGGACGCGATCGAGGGCTTCGCCCTTGCCGAAGGCCCCGGCGTCGAGCGTGACGTGGGCGCGTCGTGTGAGCGTGCAACTTTCGCGGTGAAATCCCAGCAGATGCCACCCCGCGAGCGCGCGCGCCGCGGTCATGGCGTCCGCGTCCGGTTGTCGTCCCCGGCCGCGCAGGTCCCAGGCCTCGATCAGGCTGCCGATGGCCGGATCGAACGCGCCGGATGTGTCACGGCGCCAACTCTCGAGCCGGCCGAGCATTTCGCATATCGCCGGTGTCAACTGCAGCGGCTGACCGGGGGCCTGGCGGTTTATGGCGCTCAGTGCACTGTCGCCGCGCCAAGTGCTGAGTTCCGACTCCGCGGCCTCGACGGTGCGAACCATCCGTTCGAGGCGCGCCAGCGCGGCTTGCCGGCTCGGCGCCTCGGCCACGAACGTCGCCGTTGTGCCCATCAGGATCACCGTGCGCTGAAGGCGGACCGTCGGCGCGGACGGTTGGCACGCGCCCGTCCCGACGCAGAGCAGCACGGCGGCCAGCGCCGACTTCATGGCGTCAGCCGAGCAGCATCCGGGAGGGCGGGGCGGCCGCGGGCCGTGCGGCCCTTGAATCGCCAGCCGATCACGAGATGAACGCCGTAACTCAGGGCGAACAGCGTGCCGGCGGCGATGTGCAACCAGGTAAAGAAGGTAATGAGCGTGGGAGTCGTTGCGATCTGGATGCAATAGCCGGACATGGCCATCGCCGAGAAACCGATGATCGATGTCCATCCGCTGCGGCGGTTGACGGGATTGTCCGAACGCAGCTTCCGAAGCGAGTGTGCACGGAACAGGATTCCGAAAACGGCGATGAACGCCGGCGCCGCCACGATGTGGATGGAAAGCATGGCGGGTTGCCACGGATGGTTGATGATCGCGAAAGGGTCGTCGGTGGCGAGGACGTATTCCATGTACAGGTACACGAATCCCGTCATGCTGACGACCGCGTGGAGCGCGTTGAACGCCCATCGCTCCCACCACATCATGGGAGCACCCCCTGTCCGGATGCGTCCTCCTGCAACACCCGATCCATGGCCAGGACCCGGCGCACGGCGGCATTCACGGCCAACGTGGTCAGCGTCGCGCCGGCGATCGGGCGGATCAGCCGCCGCACCTCGAGATCGTCGCCGAGGGATTGTTCGAAGTACTGGCGACGCCATGTCTCGGACGGCAGATAGTCTGGCGGCTCCAGGAAAGCGGTGACGTCGATCCGGCGCACCCGGCCGTCGGCCTCGAGAGACACGAGCAGACTCTCGCGCTTGGTCCGCACGACGTGCGTGTCCACGTACGCCCGGCCGACCACCGTCCCGTTCCGGCGGGCGACGTAGCGGGCGTAGATTCTCGAGACCCCGTCGGTGCGTGAAAGGGCCTCGATCCGTTCGACCTGCCCGTCTGTCAGGAAGACCCGTTCCGAAGCGGTTGTCGCGCCGGGGTACACGGCGGCCAACGCTTCCTCACGTGACACCAGCCCCGACTGGGCCGTTGCCGCGCCCGGGGCCCAGGCCAGCCACAGCGCGCAGGCGAGGAGCGTGCCCCATCTCGCTGATCGTTGCATGTTCGGTCGGCGCCGCATGACGAACTAGAACGTGTACCCCACGTTGACGTTGAACTGGTTGACGCCGCTGTTGGCGCTGTTGTCGACCCACATGTGGTCGAACTTGACCACGATGTTCGGGATCGGTTTCAGCTCGACGCCGAACGTCGTGAACGTGTTGTTGGTCGACGGGTCGCGCGTGAACCCGGCTGCGAGAGCCGCTTGCGTGTCGACCTTCTCGTATCGGAGGTAGGGCGTCAGCCCGACGCCGGCCGCCGCCGGCACCTGCGACAGCACGTCGTATCCGAGTTGGATGTAGCCGCCGCGCATCGTCTTGGCGATGCCCTTCGAACCGGTCAAACCAAGCGCGCGGTTCAGCGCGGCGGTGTCGTCGAGGTCGGCCTGAGCATAGAGCGCCCTTACGTCGAAGCCTCGCAATTGCGCCTGGCCGTGCAGGTCGAAGACGCGGGTGCGAACGCCGTGGTCGACACCGTCGACCTCGATGTCGCCCTGTCCCGAGTTCCCGATGTACACGCCGCCGCCGAAGAAAACGCCGGGCGTGGGCGTGATGTCGATGCGCCCGGTGAACGCCATGTCGTTGGCCTTGGCGCGGACGCCCTTCTGGCGCCCTCCCCGGAGACCGGTGGCCGAGAAGGCCGAGCCGTCGAAGCCGTTGACGACATAGGCGCGGTACGTCAGGATGTCGCCGGCCGTTCCGTAGACGCCGGCGCCGTTTTCGCGCCACGTGGCCGGAATGATGCTCCGCTCGGTGACGGGACGTTCGGCTCCGAGGAACACGGTCGGTTCGTGGAACTCGTTGATCAGTCCCATGGGAATCAACAGCATGCCGGCGCGGACGCCGAAGTTGTCGCGCGCAAGCCAGTCGACGTAGGCGAACTCGACGAAGATTTCTTTTCCGTGCTCGATTTCGATTTCGGAATTGAAGATGAACCGGTCGTTGAACCGGTAACCGGCGTACACGATGGCGCGCAGGTAGTCGAGCCGCGACGTCGCGTCGGACGCGAAGTTCTCATAGAGCATTTCGCCGTATCCGGCGATCGACACGCCCCGTTCGACGCCGTAGGCGGACGCGGCCGACGGCGACAGTCCGAGCGCCCGTGCTTCAGCGGCGTCCAACGCGTCGACAGGGGTTTCGCCGCTCCGCAGACGTTCGACTTCGTCCGCGAGCACTTCGATCCGGCGTTCCAGTTCGTCGATGTCCACCTGCGGCGGCGCCGCAGCCCCGGTATCCGATTCCTCGCTCGGTTCGGCCGGATTCGACGGGTTGTCACCCAGCGTGGCCACGGCGGGTTGGCTCGGATCTTGCGACGCCGTCGCCGGACGGGCCGCGCCCGTCAACATCACGATCGCGACGGCGCAGTAACTGGTGAACAAACGCAACAGCGATTCCTCCACGGCAGTCTCACTCTAGTCGAAATTGAAAATCATTGTCAATTCCAAAGTAGGAACTATAGGGCGCTGTCGCCCTGCGGGTCAAGCCGGAATCGGAAATTGTCGGCGGGGGCGAGGGCTGCCCGAGGCATGCGTCATGGCACGGTCGTTCGAAGTCGCAATGGGAACGGGGCGCCGCGGTGCGCCGCCGCCCACGGTCCGGCCCGACGCCGCCGCGGCAATGGCCGACGCCGGGTTGCATGGACAGGCGGCCGACGGCGACGGTCGCTCATGTGATGCGGGTGGTTCCCGGGAAAGCTTATGCAGGCCGGACTCACTTCGCACAGGCCAACGCAGTGAGCGTCTCTCCCCTTCAACCACGTGACCCGGGAGTTCGAAGCCTCGAAGTTCGAACGTGACGGCATCGTAGAGCGCGACGTCCGTTCGGTCGTCCGTGACTGACGGTCCGAAAGAAGAGCGGCGTTCGCGTCGAATCGCCTCACGGCCCGCCCGGGCTGATGGCTGGACCCCGCAAGCGGCCGGCGCTGGTGTTGTTCTCCTGGCAGATGTACTCCAGCAGCTCCTCGCCGGGCATGAGGCGGGCCTGGCTGGTTACCGTGAACGGCTTTTCGTAGGCGACGGGATCGTCGATCGTGATGTCCCATTGGAGCGTGTCGAGGCCGGTTCTCGTGAAGCGTTCGATCGTGCGGAGCTCGACCGAATGCGGATGGCCCTGGAACGAGAACCAGAACAGGTCGTTGTAGCCGATCGTGTCCACCACCAGCGTGTCGCCCTCCCAACGTCCGATGGAGTGGCCGTACCATGTGGGGTCGAGGTCTTCGGGGTGCTCCCGTCCGTCCATGAAGATCTGGCGGTAGCTGTGGATGTTGCCTTCGAACAGTATGAAGACGTGCGTCTCGGGTCCGTGCGTCGGGGTCTGGATGATCCTCCACGGGTAGGGCGACATCCGCGGCACGCCCGACGGCAGGCAGTACAGGTTCGGGTCCTCGTTGGCGGCGTCTCCCTCGGGGTCCTGGCGGTAGTCGAAGATCGCCTGCGCCCACGGAGTCATGATCATCTCTTCGCCCGGCGCCAGGCGGCCGATGCCGCCGCCCCCCATCCACACGCCGGAAAGGTCGGGCCGGCCGTCGGGAAGGCGCGGCGCCGGCAGCGTTTCCGTTGCAGAGGCGTTCGGGTCCACCGCCTGCGGCGAGGCCGTGACCGGGAGCAGGCAGATACCGACGGCGGCCATCCACGATGCGCGCCTCGTCGCGGGATGTCTCTTCAACGCGTCCTCCGTGTGATCGGACTACTCGGGCTCGCCGACGAACAAGCGGCGCCCGTCGGCCAACCGGACGTTGCCGCGGGCGTTGCCGCGCGTCGAACCGTCGCGGGCCATGTAGGCTTCGACGATGACCTCGTCGCCGACGCCGAGCGCCTCGCGGGTCCAGCCGTTGCGCCGGAGCGTGTTGGCGCTCTGCAGCTCCAGATCCCAGTTCGTCACCGCGCCGTCGGCGTCCTCGACGTCGACGTAGAAGCGCACGTGCGGATTCGTCCATTCCACGCGCGTCACGACGCCGCGCAGCTCCCGGGCGTCGTTGCCGTCGTACTCGGCGGACCAGGCGTGATGCGCGGGGGCGGGCTCGGCCGCGCCGAGGGTGGCGCCCGCGAGAAGGAGCGCCCACAGCCATGGCGCACGGCGTTGGCGCGGGCGTCCTATTCCGGAAGCGCGCATTCGAAGTTGGCGGCCTCGGCCGTGTCGCCGCTTCCCTGATAGACCGCCACCTGCGGGTGCGGGCAGATCGGCCGCGTCATCGTGACCTCGCCGTCGGCCACGGCGCTGGCCATCAGACGGTCCGGCGCGGTTCCTTCTTCGACCCACTCCGTGATCGCGGACATGAAGTCGGTCTGGTCCGGACCCACGCCGCCGCGGCAATGGCCGACGCCGGGCTGCATGAACAGGCGGGCGAAGTCCGCGGTGTTCGCGTATCCGTCGCCTCCGGTCCGGTCCATGAACGCGACGACGCGCTCGTAATAGTCCACGGTGTGGCGCGGCATGACGCCGGGATCGTTCCAGCCGTGGTAGATGATCAGCTTGCCGCCCGCGTTCTTGAAGTCGCGGAGGTCCGCGTCGACGGCGTTCAGCACGCCGTAGAGCTTCGCGTCGACGGTCTCCACGTCCCGGTCGAAGTCGAACGCGCGCCAGTCCCAGTCCGGGTCTTCGTAAGCCATGCCGCCGATCACCGCGTCGTCGATGAAGAACGGCGTCTCGCCGTTCATGATCAGCGACCAGCCGGGATTGTTCCGCTGCGCGCCTTCGCCGCCCGGCTCCAGTCCCGGATAGATCGGCGCGCCCGTGCGGGGGTTGGCCGCGCCCTCATAAATCATCCGGGCCGCGTCCACCTGGGGCGCGGTCAGGCAGGATCCGTTCCGTCCGGAGCCGCACTGGAGCGTTCCCGGGTCGAACGTGCACATGCGCGGGTCCCGGATGATGCCGTCTTCGACGCCGTCCAGCATGTCGCACTGTGCGACGGATCCTTCCATCAGCAATGCGAAGTCGTCTCGGGACAGCACGGCGCCCGGCGTCTTCAACGTCGCGTGCGCCGTCCAGAGCTGACCGATGTGGAGGTGCGTGAAGCGGTTGACCGGCGCCCCGGAGACGATGCCGTCGTAGTCGCCGGGATAGCGCTGGGCTTCCATCAGGCCCTGGCGGCCGCCGGTGGAACAGCCGTTGAAGTAGGAATACTCCGGTCCCTGCCCGTAATGTGCGTCGATGATGGCCTTGGCCTTGACCGTCATTTCGTGGATCGCCCGGTAACCGTAGTCGACGAGGCGCTGGGAGTCGGCCAGCCAGCTCGAGTCCGACGACTGGTGCCCCGTGTCGGTCGACGCCGAGGCGAAGCCGTCGGCCAGGGCGCCGGCCATGGCCCCGTAGCTGATGACGCCGGCCAGGCCGCCGCCGCCCACGGCCTGGAAACGGCCGTTCCATTCCTCGGGCATCCAGACTTCGAAGCGGATCGCCGGGCTGACGATGCCGGCCACGCGGCACATCGGGGGCACGGCCAGCTCCGTGCCGTTCGGCTGCTCGAAACGGCCCGACGTCACGCGTTCGGTCTCGGTGATCACGGTTTCGGGCAGCGCCAGCAGCGCCAGTGCTTCACAGTCGACGGCGGCCAGCGTGTGCGGCGCCCCGAAAAGCGCCAGCACCGCCGCGATCGAAACGCGGGCTCCGGGTTTCATGTTCGTTCTCCTGGTGCGTCGATTCCGCGCGCGGGTTCGGAACCGGTCGTTATCGAGTGGCGGCCATGGCTTCGGTATTCGTGGTGAAACCCTGTTCCAGCCACTCCTGCCACTGTTCGATGTTGGCCTGGTTGCCGTTGCAGCCGCCGTCGCTCGGGTTGATGAACGACCCGTCGTCCAGCCGGGCCCATCCCAGGTGCCCGCCGGGACGCCCGTCCACCATCGGACAATACATGAACGTCACCGTGTCGCCGGGCTCGACCGTGCTGCCGGTGATGCCGCGGCCGATCAACGAAA
>JAJEDW010000130.1 GCA_022821265.1 Acidobacteriota bacterium | reverse complement strand
GAAGCCGACCTCGGGATTGAAGTCGGTGCCCACTACCAGGCGCTCGGCCCGAACTCCGTAGCGGTCGCCATCGTAATCGAGCTGGGCGCGGTAGCTGACGTCGTCGTCGAAGCCGGCCGTCGCGGTCCGGGCCCAGTACGTGTTGATGTTCAGGTCGTCGAAGAAGCCGAACGCGCCGTCGACGCCGTACGTCTCGTTCGATCCCGGCCCGCGCGTCGAAATGGACCGGCGAATGTACAGCGCCCCGACGCTGCTGCGCCGCAGCACGTCGCGCTTCATGCGGAAGACGGAGAAATTCGTGGGCACCGCCCCGGCCGTCGGTTCCTCGCCGGTCTGGATGTTCAGCATGCCGACGGTGAACTTCCCGACCCGGCCCGTCATGCGGGCGCCCGCGTCTATAGGCACTTCCCGGGCCGCGCCGTCCACCTCGTTCAGCCCGATGCGGCGGCTGTAGAACAGCACGGGCGTGTCACCTGCGCCGCCGCCGCCGAACACGTTGGCCGCCGCGCCGCCGAACGTGAAAACGCCCTGGTTCTCCAGGAAGAACTCGCGCTTCTCCGGAAAGAACAGGCTGAAGCGCGTCAGGTTCACCTGCTGCTCGTCCGCCTCCACCTGGGCGAAGTCGGTGTTCACGGTCACGTCGGCCACGAGGTTCTCGGTGATCCCGTACTTCACGTCGATGCCGGCGGATCCGTTCAGGGCGTTGGAGAACGGACTGGCGCCGGCACGGTCGGTGGTGAGGTCGGCAATCGCGTACGGCTTGAGCTCGAAGCTGAGGCCGTCCTCGGGCGCCTCGATGCCCACGATGGCGGCGGCCAGAGAAGCCTGCGAGACGGCGCCTTCGCCGCGTGCGGCCGGCATGGGGTTCAGGAACGAACGCTCGTTCTTCCACTGCACGTTCCGCATCAGGTTGAAGCCCCAGATCTGATCGCGACCGGAGCGATAGCGCAGTGACTTGAATGGAAAGGCCGCCTCGATGATCCACCCGCCGTCGAAGCGCCCGGTGCGCAGCTCCCAGATCGGGTTCCAGTCCATGTTGAAGCCGCGCTCGTTGGTCATCTGCGCGTCGATCCGCCCGCCGATCGGGTTGATGCCGAAGTTGTATCCGTTGCGGCGGTCGTAGAACGTGTCGAGCAGCACCCCGACGTACTCGCCCGAGGTGACGTTGAAGCTGTCGCGGCGCATGTCGCGGATGACCCATTCCGATTCCGGCGCCGAGTTCCAGCAGCGCACGACGAGGTAGAAGTTGTCGTCGTCGAACAGCACCCAGACCTCGGTCTTCTCGGTGGCGGGCGGGCCCTCTTGCGGCTCCTGCATGATGAAGCCGGCGGCCGGGGGCACCTCCTGGTAGACGGGCTCGTCGAGCACGCCGTCGATGTTCAGGTCGTCGACGCGCACGGCGCGCAGCGTGGCGCGACCCTCCGCGTCGCGGTTGATCACGGCCGGCGCGCTCGGCGGGGGCGGGCCGTCGATGATCTGCGGTGCGGATGCGGTTGCTTCAGCCGGCGGGCCGGCGGGTTGCTGCTGCGCCTGGACCGGGAGCGCGAGGCCACCGAGCAACGCCAGCACGCAAACGCCGGCAATGCTTCGCGTGCGCCTCACGCCGCAAGAACCCCGGGCACGCGAAGAAGTCGCAGCAGGCCGGCGCGGAAGCGTCACTCAGAGCGAGCGCGCTGCGCGGCCGCCTCCTGGTCGCGGGCGCCGCTGAGCATGTTGGCCATCGCGTAGTTCCCCTCGTGGCAGGCGTACTCGAACATCGGCTCGTCGAGCGGCACCATCGGGATCGACGCGGTGAACGGGCGTTCGAACGTGGTCGGGTCCGTCAGCGTGAAGCGGTAGTCGATCACGTCGCCCCTGCGCGTGAACCGCTCGACGACCGTCATGTGCTTGCCGGTGCCCCAGACCAGCAGCGAGCCGCGCCGTTCGTACAGCTTGTCCGTGAAGTTCTGCGTCTCGACCACCAGCGTGTCGCCCTCCCAGTAGCCGCGCGAGCTGCCCATCCACTGCCGGATGCCCGGCGCGATGTGCGGCCGGCCGTCGAGCGGGATGATGCGGAAGTCGTGGATCATCTCGTGGAAGATGGCGACGTAGCCGGGCGCCTGCAGGATGTTGTAGTTGTGGTTGTAGTTGCCCGGCAGCATCACGCCCGGTACACCGCGGGTGATGCAGCGTTCCATCAGGCTCGGTTCCTCGTACGTGGTGGGGTACGAGGGTGAACGGCGCGACGCGACGAGCGCGTCCTGGCGCGCCTTGGCCTTGGGCAGCACCCGCGGCAGGCGTCCGTCGGGCGGGTCCACCACGAGCGACGTCTGCTCGTAGACGTAGCCCCGCTCCATCCAGAAGTTGTTGTAGGCGCCGACACCTACCGCGGCGTCGATCCCCGGCGCGTTCTCTTCGTCGATCGCGGCGCGCTCCTCGTCCGTCAGGACGGCCTTGCCGGCCAGGTCGGAAGGCCGCTCGAGCGGCGTGGTGGTGGTGTTGGTCCAGGTGCCCTGCAGGTCGGGGTCGCCCCACGGCGTGCGCGGTACGCCGTCCTGAGCCAGGGCCCCCGCGGGGGCCAGCATCGCCAGCGCCGCCACGATACACGCTACTCGATTCGCCATGACATTCTCCTTGTGTTCCGCCCCGACCGCACCGGCGCGCGCGCCGGCCGTGCGGATGCTATCGCGATCCCGCCCCGGCCGCTTCCTTTTCCTCCGCCCGCGCGCCGGCCAGCAGGTTGAACATCCCGTAGTTCCCCTCGTGGCAGGCGTACTCGTACAGGTTCGCGTCGGAGCGCTTCATCGGCATCTGCACGGTCCACGGGCGGCTGAACGTCGTTGGATCGCTGACCGTGTACTCGTACAGCAGCCGATCCTCGTTGACCCGCGTGAACCGCTCGACCAGGTGCAGGTTGGCGCTGGAGCCCTGGAAGTGCGTCTCGCGCAGGAAGTTGGTCGTTTCCACCACGAGCGTGTCGCCTTCCCAGCGGCCGCGCGACACGCCCATCCACTGGCGGATGCCGTCGTCGAGGTGCGGCCGCCCGTCCAGCGGGACGATGCGGGCGTCGTGGATCATCTCGTTGAAGATGACGACGGTGTCCGGGGTCTGGAACATCTGCAGGTTGTTGTTGTAGGCGCTCGACTCCACGGGCGGTCCCGAGTTGAAACCGAGGATGCAGCGCTCCGACAGCGCGCGATCTTCGGGTCCTGCCGCGGGAATGCCCGAGAACGCCCCGTCGAAGGTGCCCGGCCGGGCCTTGCCTTCCGGCGTCCAGGGGATCTTGCCGTCGGGCGGGTCCACGATGAGCGACGTGCGCCGGTCCTCGTCGATGCTGTTGCCGTAGTCCCACCAGAAGTCGTTGTAGGCGCGCTCGATGTCGCTGCCGATACCGAATTCCAGGTCGCTGCCGTCGCGCCGGTCGGCGTTGCGCTCGCGCAGCGACGCCTCTTCGAACGCGGCCGCTTCCTCCGCCGTCAGCACTGCCTTGTCTCCGAGCGCGTCCGGCCGCTCGATGGGTGTGAGCGTGCGGAAGTCCCACACGCCGCCCAGATCCGGGTCGCCCCACGCGGTCCGCGAGCCGTCGCCGTTCGACTGCGCCGCGGCCGGAACCGGCCCCGCGAGCGCGAGCACGGTCGCCGCCAGCACGCCAATCCACACTTGCTTGCGCATCGTCAACCTCTCCCTCGCTAGAACGTGAAGTCGGTCCACTCGGCGATCTTGCCGTCGATCATGTGGAACACGCCCACCACCGGGATCTCCATGCTCTGGTCCGGCAGCGTGAAGCGGTCGATGCGGTCGTTCACCACGACCGGTCCCCGCGCCCACGTATCGATCACCTCGAACTCCGAGGCGGTGGCGCTGCCGGCGAAGCCGCGCAGCATGTCGACGATGGCTTCCGGGCCGGTGACGGGGTCCATCGTCTGGGTCGGACGGTAGATGCAGTCCGCCGTGAGGAAGGCGGCCATCCCGTCCCAGTCGATGGGCGCCGTGAAGAGGGCGCAGAAGTCGTTGACGACCTTGACGTTCGCCTTCTCGGCG
>JAJEDW010000313.1 GCA_022821265.1 Acidobacteriota bacterium | reverse complement strand
CAGCGACGAGAACCGGTAGTCGTCGGAGGCCGCGACCCGGACGATGGACCGGACGGTGGGCATGTCGGTGTAATCCACCGTGCGTCCCAGCGCGTAGGTCAGGAGCTTCTCGGCCGCGACCGCCGCGAACGCGTCCTTCCGGTCCAGGAGCGCGCGCCGCAGGCTCGCCGGGCCGTCGATGTGGGTCCCGTCGACCAATTCGCCGCGGGCGTCGACCGGATCGCCTCCGTCAGCATCGCGCCATTTGCCGACGGAGTCAAAGTTTTCCAGCGCGAAACCGATCGGGTCCATGATGGCGTGGCAGGCGGCGCACGCCGGGTCGGCGCGATGGCGTTCCAGACGCCGGCGCATGGACGCTGGCTCCGGCCCGGCGGCCGTGCTCTCGTCCAGGTTCGATTCCACCCCCGGCGGCGGCAGCGGCACGCGCGCGCCGAGCAGGTTCTCGAGGATCCAGTGGCCACGCTTGACGGGCGACGTCCGGTTGACGGCGGAGGTCACGGTCAGGACGCTGCCATGCCCCAGCACGCCGCGCCGGTCCGGGTCGTCGACCGTCACGCGCCGGAACCGGCTGCCCCGGACGTTCGGTATGCCGTAGTGCCGCGCCAGGCGTTCGTCGATGAACGTGTAGTCGGCGTCGACCAGATCCAGGATGCTGCGGTCTTCGCGGAGGATGCTCTCGAACAGCATCTCGGTTTCGAGGCGGAACGCGCGGCGCAGGTTTCCGTCGAAGTCGTTCGACGCCGGAGTGGCCGTATCCAACTGCCTCAGGAGAAGCCATTGGCTGGCGAAGTTCTCCACCAATGCGCCGGAACGCGCGTCGGCCAGCATGCGCCGCGCCTCGGCCTCCAACACTTCGGGATCGGCGAGCCGCCCCGCGGCCGCGGCGTCCAGCAACTGCGCGTCCGGGACGCTGCTCCAGAGAAAGAACGAAAGCCGCGCGGCCAACTCCAGGCCGTCCAGTGCATAGACGTCGCCGTCGGCCAACCCCGATGGTTCGACTTCGAACCGGAAAGTGAACTCGGGATCGACCAGGATGCGCGCCAACCCGTACTGGATCCCGGTCTCGAATCCGCGAAGCTCGCGCCCGGACTCGAAGAACGCCATCAGCGTTTCCAGCTTGGGATCGGCGCCGTCGACGGGACGCCGGAATGCGCGCCGGGCCAGCGCGCCCAGTATCTCCATCGCGCAGGCCGCTTCCTCGGCTTCCGCATCCGGACGGCACGTGAAGATGCGCCGGCGGCTCGGCGTATCGCCGGGGCCCGTCGCGTCGAACGGTCCGAAGATGGAGAGGCTGGCGACGCCGGGGCTGACCGCGAGCCGGGAGTAGAGGTCGTCGACGCCAACGGCGCTTCGCGTGGAGACGACGGCCGCGGCGACCCGCCGCGGGCCCGCGGCGACGCGCAGCCGGATGCCCCGAAGCCCGTCGGGGCCGGCCAGCGTGACGCGTTCGCCGTCGATCGAGATCTCGACCGCCTCCGTCCCGCCGGTAGTGGGCTGGCCGAAGCCGCCGCCCGACCGGCCGATGTCGAACACGTACTCGGCGTCGAGCGGAAACACGTGCTCCACGGCCATGCCGCCGCGCGTTCCCAGGCCGAGCCCCTCGATGTGGTTGTCCTGCGAGAGGCCGCGGGCGGGGCGATACGTCGTGCGCGCCGGGCTGATGGTCGCATCGCCCACGGCCAGCCGGCTGATCTTGCCCGCCGCGGCGACGTAGGCCTGCATCAGGGCGGGGGACACGTTCAGGGCGGCGGCCACGTTGTCGAAGCCGTTGCTCGAATCGTCCGCGGGCAGCAACACGGCCGCGTCCACCGGCAGATCCAGAAGGTCGCGGACGGCGTTGGCGTACTCGGCGCGGTTGAGACGGTGCAGAACCGGCGCTCCCGGGTTCGGCCGAAGCGACGCGGCGCCGTCGAGCGCGTCCTCCAAACCGGCCGCGAACGCGTCCAGTGCGGCCCGGTCCGGCCGCCGCGCGCCGCCGGGCGGCATCATTCCCGTCCGCAGCTTCCGAACCACGCGCTCCCAGGTCTCCGCGTCGTCGCCCACGCGGTCCAGATCCAGCGCGTCCAGGTCGAGGTCACCCGAGCGCAGCGTCGCGTTGTGGCAGGTAACGCAGTACGCTTCCAGCAACGCTCGCGGCTCGAGACGCTCCACGGCCTGGGCCGCGCCCAGCGCGAGGGCCGGAATCAGGAGGCTGGACAGCGCGGAGACCATGCGCTCAGGGCGCCCCCGCCGGCGTCGAGGCCATCAGTTCTTCGAGCAGTGCGATCGTGGCGGGCTTGCGCTCGGCGCCGACCGCGGCCAGGAAGACGCCTTCCGCCCACCGGATGGCCGTCCGGCCTTCCCGGTCCACCACGTCGAGCCGCGCGCCGTTGTCGACCAGGATGCGAATGATGTCGTTGGAGCCCCGGTTGGCGGCCCCCAGGAGCGCCGACAGGCCCATCGTGTTGGTCGCGTTGACGTCGGCGCCCAGTTCCAGGCACAACCGGACCGCGTCGATCAGCGCCCGGTCGGATTCCGTGTAGGTCTGGGCGACGACCCAGTTGACTCCCGAGGCGGCCATCAGCGGCGTCGTGCCGGCCAACGTCGGCAGGTTCGGATCCGCGCCGTGCTCCAGCAGCAGCCGCATCGTCGTGGTGTCCCCCGACAGGGCGGCCCGAAGGAACGGCGTCTGGCCGGTGAAGTCCACCCAGGAAACGTCGCCGAGGGAATAGAGCCAGCGCCGGGATGGCGGCACTTCCCGCGTCCGCGCGTTCACGTCGGCGCCGGCGTCGATCAGGACGCGGATGAATTCCAGGATCGGGCCCCGGTCGACGCCGTTGTGGGTGGGGCTGTCCTGGTCGCGGTTGTTCATGTCCAGGTTGCGGTATTCCACGGCGGCCCACAGCGGCCGGCGGCCCCAGAAGTCGTCGGCGTTGGGGTCGGCGCCGCTGTCCAGGAGAAGGCGCGCGACGTCCATCCGGTTGTTGAGGACGGCCATCAGCAGCGGCCGGATGCCGTTGGCTTCGGCCCGTTCCACGTCGGCGCCCGCCGCGATCAAGAGCCCGGCGGCCTCGATCCGGCCTTTGCGCGCCGCGTACAGCAGCGGCGTCATGCCACCCCGGGTCTCGGCGCGCCGTCCCCGGTCGGGCAGGCCGCCGCGGTTGATGCCCACGCCCTCGGAGCCGCAGCCGGTCCCCTTGCACGGAGGCTGGAACTCGGGCGTGGGACCGATGCGCGTGTGCGCATCGACATCGGCGCCCTTCCCGATCAACATCTCGACCACGCGCGGATGGTTCTCGCGTACCGCCAGCATCAACGCCGTCTGCTGGAACTCCGCGTCGCGCGCGTCCACGCGGGCGCCGCCATCGAGCAGGACCCGGACGGCGTCGGCGCGGCCCGTACGGGCCGCCGTCATCAGCGCGGTGTCTCCGTTGGGCGCCACGGCGTTGGCGTCCGCGCCGGCCTGGAGCAGACGGGCGATCGACGCCGCGTTGCCGTTGACGGCGGCCAGGTGCAGGGGCGTGATCCCGTAGCGGTCCCGGGCCCGCGCGTCTGCGCCGGCCTCCAGCAGCAGCACGGCCGCTTCGAGGTGGTCGGAGCGGACGGCCCAGTGGAGACTCGTCGTGCCGTCGATGCGCCGGGCGTCGGGGTCGGCGCCCTCGGCCAGCAGGGCGCGGACCGTCCGGAGGTCCCCGGACTCCGACGCGTCGATCAGGGGGTGTGTGTTCTGTGCCGCGAACGCCGCGCTCGCCGCAAGCCCGGCGGTGAAAAATACAAGGGCGATGTTCCGAACCCGCATCGTCGATTCCTCGGTCGAAAGCGCTCGGCCAATTCTGACACAAGGCCCGGACCCGGAATAGGGAAATGTTCCCGGTTTCCGAACCGTCCACGATATCCGGAATTTCCGCCAACTCAAAGCCGTTCAATGACTTGCCGGAATGGCGCGGCGCTTGCATGGCACTGGGCCGGGCAGGGAATTCACCCGCCCGCCGACCGAGGGAGGTTGCCATGAAGGAAACAGCGTTTCGCCGTTCGGGACTCGCCGTTTTGATAATCGCCGGATTCGCCGCCGCAGCAGACGCGCAAGCGCCCGACGCCGCGGGAGCGCCCGCGGGAGCGCCCGAGGCCCGCGTCGAGCTGGTCATCGCCGAGGACGTCTTCGACCGTCAGCCCGTCGAACCGAAGCGGACGTTTCCCGCCGGCCAGACACACGTCGCCGCCTGGACGCGCGCGATCGATCTGGCCGGGACGACCATCGAACACGTCTGGCGGTACCAGGACCTGGAGTGGGTCGTGCCACTGGACGTGGGAAGCCCGTCCTGGAGGACCTGGAGCCGGAAGACGCTGCTGCCGGACTGGACCGGCGAGTGGACGGTCGAGATCCGCGGCGCCGACGGCCGGACGCTGGCGACGGACGGCTTCGTGATCGCCGACTAAGGTTCGGTGTCCCGCCACGCCGGCGGAGCGTCCGTTTCACGGCCATGAACCGCCCCGGACGCCCGCCGGCGCGCTCGCTACGGGTTGTCCAGGTAGCGCAACAACTCTCCGTCGGTGGTCAGGACCAGCGTCGTGTTCTGATCGATCGCCGTCTGGAACGTCTCCATGCTCTTCAGGAAGGCATAGAACCCGGCATCCCTGTCGTAAGCCTCGGCGTAGATTCCGGTCGCCTCGGCGTCGGCGACGCCGCGGGTCTCCTCGGCCTGGCGGTAGGCTTCCGACTGGATGCGCTGGAGGTCGCGTTCCCGCTCGCCCCGGATGCGGGCCGCTTCGCCCTCGCCCTCGGAGCGGTACTGCTGCGCGATCCTCTGCCGTTCGGCGATCATCCGGGCGAACACGTCCTGCTGCACCTCGGCGACGTAGTTGATCCGCTTGAAGCGGAAATCGACCAACTCGATCCCCAACTCGGCCAGCCGGGGCGCGGCCGTCTGCCGGATGACCTCGGAGATGTCGGCCCGTCCCGTCGTGATGTCCTCGAGCGTGCCGGTTTCCTCCTCGTCGCTTTCAGTCGTCGCGGGCACGCGGTTGGTCGTCCGGACGACCTGGACCAGGTCGTTGCGGGCCACGGAGTTGCGCGTCTCGCCGTCGAGAATGTCGTCCAGCCGGGACTGCGCGGTTATTTCGTCGCCGCGAAGCCGTTCCAGGTATGTCCGCGGATTGCTGATTCGCCAGCGCGCGTAGGCGTCCACCCAGATGAACCGCTTGTCTCGCGTCGGCACCTGGTTCGCGTCGCCGTCCCATTCCAGGAACCGCTTGTCGAAATAGTTGGCTCTCTGGATGAACGGCAACTTGACGTGCAGACCCGGAGTGTCCACGGCGTCGCCCACGGGCTCGCCGAACTGGGTGACGATCACCTGCTGTGTCTCGTCGACGACGTACAGGGCGCTGAAGAGGACGATCAACGCGACGACTCCAACCGCCGCGGCCAATAGTTTCGTGCCGGTATTCCTCATCAGTTACCTCCCTGGCTGGGGGCGTTGCTGGCCAGCCTGTTCGCGATGCCGTCGATCGGAAGCAGCGGCAGGACGCCCTGGGCGTCGCTGTCGAGGATGACCTTGTTGGGAACGCGCGCCATCATGGCGCTCATGGTTTCCAGGTACATGCGGCGGCGCGTCACTTCCGGCGCCTGCCGGTACTCTTCGTAGAGGGCCGTGAACCGCGCCGCGTCGCCCTCGGACCGGTTGACCCGGTTCAGCGCGTAGCCCTCGGCCTGGAGAATGGTCTGCTCGGCCTCGCCCCGGGCTCGGGGGATCACGCTGTTGTAGTCGGTCAGCGCCTCGTTGATCATCCGGTCGCGCTGCTGCTGCGCCTGGTTCACCTCGTCCCACGACGGCTTGACCGGATCGGGCGGGTTCACGTCCTGCAACACGATCTGCTCGATGCGGATGCCGTTCTGGTACTGGTCGCAGAGCTCCTGCAGCGCCGCTTGCGCCGTCACCTCGATGTCCTGCCGACCGATCGTCAGGACTTCCGTCACCGTGCGGTCCCCCACGACGGCCCGGACGACCGCCTCGTTCATGTCGCGGAACGTCTCTTCGACATTGCGCACCCTGAAGAGATAGTCGTAGGGATCGGCGACCCGGTACTGGACGATCCACTCGACGACGGCGACGTTCAGGTCTCCGGTCAGCATCAGCGACTCGTCCTCGAATCCCGCGGTCGAGAAACGGCTCTGGACGCCGGCCTCTTCCGTGCGGAAGCCGAACTCCTGCTTGAGCTGACGCTCGACGGGGACTTTCGTGACCTGTTCGATCAGCGGAAACTTGAAACGCAGCCCGGGGTCCGTCGTGCGGACGTAGCGTCCGAGACGCAACACGACGCCGGCTTCCTCGGGCGCGATCTGATAGACCGTGCCCAGGGCGACGACCAAAGCGAGAACCGCGGCCAGTCCGATCATGATCGGCCGCCGGGAAACGCGCGCGCCCCCGAAGGACGGCACCTCGACTTCGGTGTCCATGATCTTGAATTTCATCGTGGAACCTCGTTAGAAAGCGGCGGGATCCGGGTGAATTCCGTGCACTCCGCCTGGGTTTGGCCTCGTCGGCCGCCCGACAGTCCGCGAATGGCCGTTCATCGTCAGAGAAGGAATCCTGGACGCCGCCGACGGTACCGTTAGACTACCGCATCGGACGGGTGCGCCCAAACGCGGCGAACGGCCGCGACGGCGATTCGCCGAAGAGGTACAATCCAGGTTCTCCATGCCCGTCGCGCTGACCCGCCGTTTCGAGGAGGCCCTCGCCTACGCCGCCGAGCTCCACCGGGAGCAGCGGCGAAAGGGCAGCGGTGTCCCCTATGTCTCGCATCCGTTGGCCGTCGCGTCGCTGGTGATCGAGCACGGCGGCGACGAGGACGAGGCCATAGCGGCGCTGCTGCACGACGCCATCGAGGACCAGGGCGGGGATGAGGCGCGGACAGAGATTCGCCGCCGTTTCGGCGAGCGTGTGCAGGCGATCGTCGACGGCTGCACGGATGCCGACACCACGCCGAAGCCTCCCTGGGAAGAGCGGAAGCGGGCCTTCATCGCGCGCCTCGGCAAGGCGTCCGCTTCGGTCCGCCTCGTCTCGGCCGCCGACAAGCTCCACAATGCGCGATGCATCGTCGGCGACTACCGCGGCGTGGGCGAGGATATCTGGAACCGGTTCCGGGCTCGCAAGGACGGGACCCTGTGGTACTACCGGTCCGTGCTGGACACCCTGATCCGGGCGGGCCGGACGCCGCTCGTCGACGAGCTTGAGAGGGTTGTCGGCGAACTCGAGCGGCTCGCGGGCCGGGCGTCGGCGCTTTGACATACCCCGGTGCGGGGCATACGATCGCACGATGCAGACGACAACCCGGACTCCGATGCGTGCGCCATGGGTGACGGCCGCCGCATCGGCGCTTCTGATGGCGGCGTGCGGTGGCGAGCCGACTGGGGTCGCTCCGTCCGACCCCGCGCTGGCCGGTGTGGCCTCGACGCCCACTCGCGCCGCGGCGGCCGGGGGCGGCTACATTTCCTGGCGTGAGCACATCGTCGACGATCCCGTCATCGGCGGCGTGGACATCGCCGGCAGCGACGGGTTGGCGATGGCCGACCTGGACGGCGACGGCTACATGGACATCGTCTCGGTTCACGAGTCCGACGTGGAGTACGACGGCGTGCCCGACGGCCATATCCGCGTGGCGTTCGGCACGTCCGACCCGGACGCGTGGGTCCGGACCACGCTCTCGAGCGGGGCCGAGGCGGCCGCTCCCGAGGATGTCGCGATCGCGGACCTCAACGGGGACGGGTTTCCGGATATCGTGGCGGCTTCGGAACTGGCCCACTTGATCTACTTTCAGAATCCGGGGACCGACATTCGGGCGACCGAGTCGTGGCCCCGCCTGATCCCGCCCGTCACCAACGGCCGCGGCTCCTACATACGCGCGTTCATCGCGGACCTGACCGGCGACGGGCGGCCCGAGGTAATGTCGCCGAACAAGGGCGCGCAGAGCCCGAGGCGCGACCAGCCGCCCAGCGCCATCTCGTGGTTCGAGATCGACGGCGAACCGCTGGAGCCCGACGCCTGGATCGAGCACGAGCTGACGCGCGTCGTCTGGCCCATCAACTCGGAGCCCGTCGACCTGGACCGGGACGGCGACGTCGACATCGTCGGCGGGTCGGTGGCCGAGACGCGCATCATCGTGTTCGAGAACGACGGCGCGGGGGCCTTCACCGAACACCCGATGCGGATCGCGGGCACGTCGCTGACGGGCGAGGAGCGGCCGCCCGGCCGGCGCGACGACGCGGAGGCCCTCGTCAGCGGCTTCAACATGGACTATGTCGACCTCAGCGGCGACGGCCGCCTCGACATCGTGACGTTCGAGTTCTCGACGCTTCTCGGCCGCTCCGTGGTCTGGCTCGAGCAGCCCGAGAGCCTGGACGGAGAGTGGCGGCTGCACGAGATTGCCGACTACCACCCCGACGAGGTCGTCGGCATCGTCGTCGCCGACATCAACGGGGACGGGCGCCCGGACGTGATGACGGGCGGTTACAGCGGCGGCGCCCGCGACGCCGACCTGGACCTCGCCGTCGAGGCCGCGGCCGGCGTGCTGGTCTGGTTCGAGAACGCCGGCGCCGAAGGTTGGCTCCGGCACGAGATCTCGCGCCGGCGGCGCGGCATGTTCGACAAGTTCATCGCCCGCGACATGGACGCCGACGGCGACGTGGACTTCGTCACGACACGCGGCAACAGCACGCCCTACGACGGCGTACTGTGGTTGGAGCAGGTGCGGACCGACGCCCCGGTTTCTTCGTTCGTGCAGGCGCGCGCGGTGGACAGCCCGGAGCTGGAGTCGTTTCATGAGTGACGTCGTGCTGGGCGTCGAGCGGCTCGGGGCGCCCCCGTGGAAGACATTCGATCCGTTCCTGTTCTGCGTACACCACCACGACGCGTATCCGGCCGGGAACGAGCGGATGGGTCCGGACGCGTCGCTGGCGGGCCGCGCGATCGGCCAGGACTTCGAGGGCCGTGACGGCTGGCGCATGTACCACGGGCAGCAGGTCCCGGGCTTCCCCCAGCATCCCCATCGCGGCTTCGAGACCGTCACGATCATGCGCCGCGGCTATGTGGACCACTCCGATTCGCTCGGGGCCACGGCCCGATTCGGGCCGGGCGACGTCCAGTGGTTGACGGCCGGCGGCGGGATCGTGCATTCCGAGATGTTCCCGCTGCTCGACCGCGACGGGCCCAACCCCCTGGAGCTGTTTCAGATATGGCTGAATCTCCCGGGAGAGGACAAGCTCGTCGCGCCGCACTTCGCCATGCTGTGGGACCCGGAGATCCCCACCCGAACGGTGCTGGATGCGCATGGACGGCCCACCGAGATCCGCATCGTGGCCGGGCGCCTGGACGGCGCCGCGGCGCCTGCGCCACCCCCGAAGTCGTGGGCCGCCCGCCCCGACACGGACGTCGCGATCTGGACGATCCGGATGGCGCCGGACGCCGCCTGGGCCATACCTCCGGCCTCGCCGGAGGCGGTTCGCGCCGTGTACGCGTTCCGGGGCGCCGCGGTGCGCGTTCAGGGCGAGATCGTCGAGTGCCCGTCGTTGGTCAGGCTGCGGCCGGACGCCGAGGCGACGCTCGAGAACGGCAGTGTCGAGGCCGGTCTGCTGTTGTTGCAGGGTCGTCCGATCGGTGAACCCGTCGCCCAGTACGGACCGTTCGTCATGAACTCCCCGGGCGAGATCCGGCAGGCGTTCGAGGACTATCACCGGACGGGGTTCGGCGGTTGGCCCTGGCCGGAGAACGAGCCCGTGCTTCCGCGCGGCGAAGGCCGTTACGCCCGGCACGCCGACGGGCGCGAGGAACGGGTCGGGTAGTCGCCCGGCGCCGCGTCGCGCTACCATACCGCCTGCGGCCCTCGGAAAACACGAACGCGCATGTCCGCCCCCATCGCTCCCCGCGCGCCCGGCGCCTCTCCCCGGGAAGTCCTGTCCCGCGTCTTCGGGCATTCCGAGTTCCAGGGACTGCAGGAGCCGATCGTCGACCACGTGATGGCGTCGGGCGACGCCCTGGTCCTGATGCCCACCGGCGGCGGCAAGTCCATCTGCTACCAGGTGCCGGCGCTGTGCCGCCCGGGCATGGGCGTCGTGGTGTCCCCCCTGATCGCGCTGATGGAAGACCAGGTGGCTCAACTCGTCCAGGCCGGCGTTCGCGCCGTGGCGCTGACCTCGCACTTGAACGCGGCCCAGGCGCGGGACGCGCTCCGCGCGATCGGCCGGGGCGGGGTGGATATCCTGTACGTCTCCCCGGAACGGCTGCTCGGCGAGACCCTGCTGGACCGGCTCGCCGCCCTGCCGATTGCCCTGTTCGCGATCGACGAGGCGCATTGCGTCAGCCAATGGGGTCACGACTTCCGGCCGGAATACCGGGAGCTTTCGATCCTGGCCGAACGGTTCCCGTCCGTGCCCCGCATCGCGTTGACCGCCACGGCGGACGCGGTGACGCGCCGCGACATCGCCGCCCAGCTCCACTTGGAAGACGCCCGCGTGTTCGTCGCCAGCTTCGACCGCCCCAACATCCGGTACCGGGTCCGCGTGAAGGACAATCCCCGCCGTCAACTGCTCGCCTTCATCCAGGGCGAGCACGACGGCGACGCGGGCATCGTGTACGCCATGAGCCGGAAGACCGTGGAGCAGACGGCCGTGTTCCTGGAGAAGGAGCGGGTGCGCGCCCTTCCGTATCACGCCGGGCTCGACGCCCGGACCCGATCGGCCCATCACGAACGGTTCCTGATGGAGGAGGGCGTCGTGATGGTGGCGACCATCGCGTTCGGGATGGGCATCGACAAGCCGGACGTCCGTTTCGTCGCGCACCTGGACATGCCCCGCTCCTTCGAGGCGTACTACCAGGAAACGGGCCGGGCCGGACGCGACGGGTTGCCCTCAGACGCCCTCATGCTCTACGGTTTGCAGGACCTGGCGCTGCTCCGGGGACTGATGGACGCCTCGACGGCGCCCGACGCCATCCGCCGAATCGAGCACAAGAAGCTGGAGGCCCTGCTGGGGTACTGCGAGACGGCGCGGTGCCGCCGCCAGGTCATGCTCGAGTACTTCGGCGAAACCATCGATCCGTGCGGCAACTGCGACACATGCATCGAGCCCGTCGAGCAGGTGGATCGAACCGAGGAGGCGCGGATGATCCTGTCGGCGATCCATCGCTGCCGGGAATCCTTCGGCAGCCGGCACATCGTCGACGTCGTGCGGGGCGCCGCAACCGAAAAGGTCCGGCGTTTCGGCCACGACCGGCTGAACGTCTTCGGACGCGGCGCCCATCTCGAGGAGCGGCCGTGGCTGGGCATCGTCCGGCAACTGGTGGCGTTGGGGATGATCCGCGTCGACCTGGAGCATCACAGCGTGTTGCGCCTGGGTCCGCCCGACCGCGTCGCGCCGGTCCTGAGGGGCGAGACGCCGGTGAGCCTCCGACCCGAGGCGCCCCGGGGGGCCGGCCGACGGAAGGCGGCGTCGCCGCGGGCCACGCCCAAGACCGTGTCGTCCGAGGCCAAGGGGTTGTTCGACGCGTTGCGCGCCAAGCGGCTCGAGATCGCCCAGGCGCAACACGTCCCCGCCTACGTCGTGTTCAACGACCGGTCGCTCGCCGAAATGGCCGAGCGCCGGCCCGAGTCCAGAGAGGCGTTCTCGGAGATTTCCGGCGTTGGAGCGTCGAAGCTGGAGCGCTACGCGGACACGTTCCTGGCGGTCATCCGCGAGCACGGATGAACGGGCGGGGCGCCCGCTCCGGCGTCTGCGCGGTAACCCCCGGTTCCCGGGCCCGGGCGCCAGGCCTACCGCAGGCCGGATTCCAGGAGCTCGCGCGGAGTCACGACGCGAACGCCCGAGCGGCGGTCGCGGGGGAAGTGCTTCACGTTGCCGGTCACCAGATACTCGGCCATCGCCGAAACGGCCACCTCCAGGAACGGCCGATCGTCCGGGTGGGGTAGCGGCGACGGCAACGGTTCGGCGGTCGCCAGCTCGCCGCCGGCGCGAATCTGCGCCATGAGCGCCGCGACTTCTTCGTCGGCAAACGGGAATGCCGGACGCCGCAAGACGTCGTCGTATTCGGCGAGTATCCTGGCGTCGTAGCAGGGACGGAGCCGGCCGGCCGCGACCATGCCGACGATGACCCCCGGTGGACCGAATGGCGTGAGCAGGCCGGAAACCAGTACATTGGTGTCGATCACGACCCTCATATGGGCCGTCGACGGCGAGCGGCCCGGATCTCGGCGTTGATGTCCTCCAGGGAAAGTCCATCGGCGCCGGTCTCTTGAGCGCGCTGCTGCATCGCAGCGACCGCCAACTGCGCGCGGGCCTGCCGGAAAGCCGCCAACGAGGCCTCCAGCGTGGACGCGGTGGTCGACGACAGCACGGCGATCGGCTTCCCGTTCGAGGTCACCACCAGTTCCTTCTCCCGGTTCAAGGTCTTCCACACGGCCGCGGACCGGGTACGCAACTCGCGAACGCTGACAAAATCCATGCCGACCCTCCCGTCATCCTGTGTATACACAATTGCATATACTATTGTAACTCGATCGTAGCACGACAAGCGGGGAGGGTTGGGGGCGGTGAAAGATCCACGCCCGGGATCGCGCCGAGGGGCTGTGGATGCCGAGGGAACGGTTGACGGCGGCCGTCAGTCGCCGGCCGGTCCCGTCAGGCGGATGCGTTCCAACTCCAGCGGGTTCGGGGACAGCTCCGCGTCGCCGGCCGGGCGGCCGTTCGCTTCGAGCAGGTAGGCGACGAGGTCCACGTACGCCTGCCGGCCCAGGCTGTTGGGCGCGTCGGGCGGCATCTGGTTGCTGACGATGCGGACCATGTTGCCGGCGTCCGACCCGGCCCAACGCTCTACGAATTCGGGTCCGGCCAGCGGCGGGGCATCGGCGTCCCCGCGAAGGTTCGCGTAGTGGCACGACGCGCATGACCGCTCGTAGACCCGGCGCCCCCGAGCGGACTGCTCGGCGGTGAAGACGCCGTCGCGGTCGGTCCGGGGCGGTCCGCCTTCCAGGTTGGCGACGGCGACGCTGATGGCCGGTCCCGGCTCGGGCACGTCCAGGCCGCGCTCGCGCATCAGCCGGCGCAGCAACGCCGCCGCTTCCGGGTACCGCTTCAGGACCGCGGGGGTGTATTCGACGCCCTCGGCCGCGGTCAGGGGCGTCCAGCCCTTGTCGTTGACGACGTCGAGCGGCGCGCCCCGGTCCGCAAGGAACTGGATGACGTCGACGGCGCCCCCGCGGTAGACCGCTCCGTGCACGGCGGTCTCGCCGTTGTCGTCGACGTCGGTCACGCGTCCGCCGCCGGCCTCCAGCGCCAGCTTCACGGCCGCGAGCGCTTCCTTGTGCGTGCCGGGATTCTCGCCCGGCGCCCAGATCCCGACCCCGGCGGCGACCATCACCGCCGTCGTGCCGTCCTCGTTGGGGATCGACGGGTCGGCGCCCGTCTCCAGGAGGACGCGCATCAG
>JAJEDW010000022.1 GCA_022821265.1 Acidobacteriota bacterium | reverse complement strand
GAAGACGTTCATGTCCGCGACGACCAAGTGGTCCTGACCCTTGCCAACGAAGTCTGCATGTCCCGCCCGACGCCACACTCCACTGGCATTCCGCTGGCGGCAATTCCGACCTTCACGGTCGTCATCGGATACGAGTTGGATTTGGGTCTTACCGACGCCCGGTCGAGGTCGCAACTCGCTCGCGTGTTCGGCATCGGGCTCCGGCCGCAGTCTCCGAGCATCCCGAAGTCGACGTCGCCCCTACCGAGGTATTCCCGGGCGACCTGCCGGCCGGGTTGGAACAGGAACTCGCGCGGTTCCGGAAATCTTTGCGTTGAGAGTGCCTACACCGTACCGGCGAGTTGTTTTACCGTGTCCCGGAACAAACGGAAACTTCGCGATCGATTTTTTTCCACGTCCATTAGAGGAGCGATCATCCGCGCCCATTCGCATTTCGCGATCCCGATTGCCGGGTAGCCTGTTTTTGCCAGGCGAGCCGCGCCGCCCGGATGGACAGCGTCAGCGAGCACTTCCCACGTGCCGCAGATACTGTCTTGTGCGTAACCATCCAGAATGGAGTCCCTTGCGCCAGGGTAGGCTGCCTTGACGGCGTCGGGGTCCCCTAACAACCACGCCTCGCTTTCTTCGATCGCGATTCTGAACAAGGCCCTTGGGCGCGGTTCGCACGCGTTCAACACGGAGAGCAACTGCTGTTTGAACTCGACGCATTGCTTGTCGTCCAAGTCCACGACGACGACCACTGCCGTAGAATCTCCGAGGTGTTTGAGGCTTTTCCCATAACCGCGCAACAGGCTCGGTAAGCGATCCAGAAGGATCCGCTTTTTCGGATCCACGACGCCGCTCAAACCTTTGGGTATGTGACCGAGGCCCTTGTAGGAAATGACCCGCCGGGTGTGAGGTGTGCCGTTGGGGCCGAGAATGTGCTCAAGAATGGCTTCAAGCGCAATGCTGCCGGACTTGTCCTCGACCAGGATCTCAAAATGCACGGGTCAGATCCGATCCAGATACTCGCTGTACCAGAGGCTGCCCAACCCGAGCCCCTCGTCCACCATGGACTTGACGATCGAATCGTCGCTGGCCCTTCGGATCGAGGAAAAGCCGTCGGCTTCCTTCTCCAAAATCCATGTTTCGTTCGGACTCAACGCGTCGACGAAATACGGTTGGTGCGTGGTGACGAAAATCTGGGGCGCCTGTTTTCTCCCCGTAGCGTGGTTTCGGAATTCCTCGACTAGAACCTCCAACAGCTTGTGATAGAGGCCATTCTCCGGCTCTTCGATACAGATGAACGGTGGTGGCTGCGGATCTTCGAGCATGAGCAGGTAAGCGAATATCTTCAGCGTGCCGTCGGATACCTGCTGCGCGTAGAAGGGGTCGTCGAATCCCTGGTCGTTGAAGCAGAGTAGCAATCGCCCGTCAAGTGTCCGTTCGGTTCCGATCCGGTCAATACCGGGGACTTTCGCAGCGATCCGCTCCAGGATACGTTCGAACCGGATGGAATGCTCACGCTTCATGAACTGAACGACGTTGCCGAGATTGTCTCCGTGCATGTTGAGACGTCTTTGGGGACCGGCGAGCGGTAATCCCCTAGCGGCGTCCGGAGTGAAGTAGCTCAGATACCATCCCTCGATGAACCGCCGGAAGGACGATATCCTTGGGTGTTGCTTCAGCGCTCCAAGCGTGGCGATACCGAGTTTGCGTTTGTCGTCTAGCTCGACAAACTCGGTTTCCGCACTCTCCTCGTCATCCGTCAATTCTTTCAGGAGTGCGCTGAAATCGAATTCCGCACGGTCGTCGGTGTCGTCGCCCCGCCACCCTTGAGCGTCGCCTTGCCAAGCCGCTCCCCGGCCGGCCTCCATGATCAGGAACGAGAAGGGCCGGCCATGGGTTTGACCCCGCCTCCGTTGGCGAAGGCGTTCGCGCGAAACGAACGGACGACCCGAAATGTCCTTGTCGATCGCCAGTTCGTACGTAATCGGACGCGAGTTCGGTTCTTCTCTGTAGTACACCTCAAGTTCGATGGCGGCCTTGCTGCCCTGCGAGCGGATTCGATCGAATCCGCCGCGGCCCCGCGCGTCGCAAGCCTCCTCGACTCCCAGCCTGAGGCAGTCTGCGAGAAAACCGAAGGCGTCGAACAACGAACTCTTACCCACTCCGTTCTTGCCGATCACGGCCGTCATGGGCGTCAAGGGTTGGGCGGCCTGCGTGTTCCAGAGTTTCCCCAGCGTGACGTCCTTCAGAACGCGGTAGTTGCGAATGCCGATGCCTTCTATCCCAGCCATGAAGTGGATTCCTCTCCTGAACCTTGGCCGTCCCAACCGCAACGCACTGCGAAGTGTTTTTCCCGGCTATGGCGAGGATATCCGGCCTCAACTGCGTTCGCAACCCGCGCCCCGGGTTGCCCAGACGTCCACGGTCGTCATCGGATGCGAGTCGGAGACGGACCTGACCGAAGGTTGGTTGAGGGTGCCGCACCTGCGGCCGTAGACTCACATTCGGGCCACTGATTTTGCTGCGGGTACGGCGCGCCGTCACACCCGTCGGAACAAGCCGACGGACTTTCGCGAACCGAATACTAGCGATTGAAGCTGAAGATCTTGAACCGCCCGTCCATCTCGAGCACGGAGCCGAAGAGGCTGGCCGTCTGCCGTTCGCCCGCGTCGTCCGTCAGCACGAGCATGGACTCGCGGTGAACGCGGAAGGTGTCGTAGGCTTCCGATTCTCCGCGGAACCGGATGTCCTCCAGCGCCAGGGTCCGGCCGCCCGACTGCCGCATCACGGAGTGGAGGTTGGATTCGCTCCGGATGTGAAGCATGTTCCATACGAACTCGGACGACGCGTTGCGCGCCGGGTCGGACACCGGCAGTTCCGGGTACACCCGCGTCCGGAACTCCTCTTCGGTCATGGCCAGGCGCCGGACGTCTTCGATCTCGTTCCGCGCCAGCGCGTCGAGGAAGCGGCGGGCCAGCTCCTCCGGGGAGCCCGCCCCGTCCGCGAGGCGGCGTTCCGCCCGCGTGTCCTGCGCGGCCCGAACGATCGGGACGCACACCAGACACGCGAGCAGAACGCCCAGGGGGAATCCAAGCGGTTGCATCGGCGTCCCGGTCAGTCCAGGTGGGACGTGGTCCAGCCGCGCGTCCAGTCGTTCGTCGGGTCGATGCCTCCGAGGTAATCCACGGTGGAATCGAAGAACCCGTCGTCCGGAGGCGACGCGACGCGCCGGGCGTCGAGAGCGGGCGAGCCGGATGCCGGCCGGAAGTCCGGCAGCAACAGGTTGTAGGGGGCGACCAGCATCGGGTCGACGACCGCGATGGAACCGGTGAACGGCGTGACGTCGTCGGCGAAGTTCGGGTTGTTGTTGTACACGATGCCGTTCGCGAAGGACAGGGCGCCGGATTGGGCCTGGGCGGTCGTGGCGTCGTGGTCGATGTCGATGCCGCGCTCCTTGAAGCCCGTGACGATGAAGTTCCGGAACGTCCCGGCCGTGCCCTCGCGGACCAGGATCCCGTGGTCGCTCTCGGTGCCCTCGTTCGTGTCCGGGTCGCCGATCAGCGTCAGGTTGTACAGCGTCGGGTTCGCGCGCGGCGTCAGGTTGTTGTTCTCGGCGTTGTTGTCCGCCTCGATGCCCTGATCGGCTTCCGCGCCGTTCTGCTGCACGACCAGGAACTGGCCGCGGCCGCGCCAGCCTTCGGTCCAGTCGATGCTGTCGTCGCGGATGTTGGTCAACAGCACGTGCTTGACGTCGACCGTGCCGCCGAAGAACTCGACGCCGTCGTCCTGGTTGAAGTGCACCTGGACGTGGTCGACGACCGTGCCCCGGCCCACGCCCTGGAACGCGATGCCGTTCAACTCGTTGTCGGGCGTGAACTCCGTGCCGGCGAATTCGACGCGGACATAGCGGAGCGTGCCGCTGCTGTCGTCGTCGTTTGTGCCGCCGTAGGCGCCCGTGTCGCCTTCGCCGAGTCCCGATCCGCCCGGGATGTTGATCGTGGCGTAGCCGTTGATGATCAGGCCGCCCCAGTCGGCGCGCGCCCGGGAACCGACGGACTGGTCGCTGGTGAAGACGATGGGTTGGCCCCGGGTGCCGTTGGCTTCGATCTTGCCGCCCTGCGAGATCACGAGCGTGCCGTTGGTGGCGCTCTCGCCGAGGACGTGGGTGCCGGGTTCGATTGTCAGCGTGGCGCCGTTCCCGACGAAGACCGTACCGCTGAGCAGGTAGGCCCGGTCGTTGGTCAGCGTCCGGTCGTTGGAGATGGTTCCCGTCAGGACCTCGACGGAGCGGACGAGGGAGAAATGGGCGCGCGAGCTCTTGCGCACCCGCGCGCCCGAGGCGTCACGCAACTCGATGACCAGGTTGTACCGGCCGACCTTGTCGATGCCGCCACCGATGCCCCCGCCGAGAGCGTTGGGAATGACGCGGTTGCCCAACCAGCCGCCGTCGCCGAGCATCAGGAAGTCCGTGACCGGAACGATCTGGTTCACCGTGAAATTGTCGGAGTTGCCCCACATGTCGGTGACCTCGGTCGTGAAGTTCGGGTAGTACAGCCGCTCTCCGGTTTCCATGTGCTGAACGTAGATGAACCAGGTGTATTCCTCGGCCGTCGGTTCGTTCTGGGTGTTCGCGTCGAATTGCGGGTTCGCCGAGTCGTAGGTGAAGGTGAACTCGTCGCCCGCCTGGTAGACGACCTCGCCGGGAGTGAGCAGCACCTGCGCGTTCGCGTCGTTGTCGGGCGGCGTCTGCGCGCCCAGCGGATGGGTCAGCCCGGCGAGCAGCCCCAGCATGAGGACGGCCGAGAGCCGCCGTCCGGAACGGTTTCCGTCAATGGTCATCATGGTCCTCCAAGGTGTCTGAGAAGAATGCCGCCCGGCGCCGGCGGTCCGGACCGCCCGGGGCGAGACTGCTTTCGTGCGCCTAGTAGAAGTCGTAGCTGAACCCCACGCTGAAGCCGCGCCCGTTCCGGAAGGTGCGGTAAGGCTCGCCGCCTTGCGTCAACTCCTTCCGGTCGTCGAGCAGGTTGTCGGCCGAGAACTTGATCTCCAGCGGGCTGTCTTCGCCGCCGATGCGTTGCTGCATCACGAAATCGAGGACGTGCTGGGCCTCTTCGTAGATGTCGGGCAGGCCCAGGGCGCCGACGTTGTGGATCCTTCGGCCGACCATGTTGTAGAGCAGCCGGGACGTATGGCCGCGCCCGGCGTCGGCGTATTCGAAGGTCGAGTTGAAGACGTGCCGGGACTGCGCGGCCAACGGGCGGCGGGTCGAGGTCACGACCGAGAGCAGCAGATCGCCGATCTCGACGCCGGAATCGACCCAGGTGTAGTTGGCCGACCACGAGAAGTTGCCCAGCGCGGGCGCCAAGCGCGCCAGGCCCTGCCGGAACTCGGTCTCGAACCCCCAGTTCCGGGCCCGCGCGACGTTGTCGAACCGGATGCGCAGTTGGGCCGTGGGTTCGTAGATCTGCTCGATCGGGTTGTCGAAATCCTTGTAGAAGAAGCTGGCCGACAACAGCTCGGTCGGGCCGGTGAACCACTCCCAGCGCGCGTCGACGTTGGAGATCCGCGTCCGCTGCAGGTTCGGGTTGCCGACGACGGGGTTCCCGCCCGTGACGTCGGTGAACTCGAACGGCGCCAGCTCCCGGAAGTTCGGCCGGGAAAGCGTCTGGCTGTACGCGCCCCGGATGTTCATGCGCGGCGTCACCGAGTAGACGACGTTGATGCTGGGGAGAAGGTCCGTGTCGTCCAGGCGCGTCTGGATTGTGCGGGAATCGATCGCGAAGACGTCCACGGTGTCCAGCGTCTGCAGCGACCGCTCGATGCGGAGGCCGCCGATCACGCGCCAGCCCGATCCCAGGTTGACGTCCACCATGCCGTATCCGGCCTGGATGTCCTGGTCTCCGATATAGCTGTCGGTCGGCCGGGTGTCCTCTCGGAGCTCGAACGTCGTACCGATCCGCTCGGGCGTGAACAGCGATTCGACCGGGAGCGTCAGGTCGTGGCCCGTCGTTCTCCGGTGTGTGAACCGGAACCGGCGCGCCTGGAACGCGCGGTCGCGAACCGTCCAGCTCACGCCGCCCTGGATGCTTCCCGTCACCGAGCCCGACACGAAGAACTTGGTGAGGTCGACGCCCGGCTCCCAGACCACGTCCGACGACCCGATGAACTGACGGAAACCGCTCTGCGTCTGCTCGCGCAGGCGGTACTGGCCCGATGCGGCGTTCAGCGTGTAGAGGACCTCGCGCAGGTCCGGCTCGTCGCGGTCGCCGCGGTTGTACGCCAGCCGCCACTCCACCATGCCGTTCAGGCCGCCCAGGAAGTGCTCGCCCGAAACCTGGTGGGCGTACATGGCCTCTTCGACGAAGCGCAGGCGCTGGTTCCGGATGTCGGTCTGGAAGTCCGCGTTGTAGCCGCCCACCTGCCGGGCTTCGTCGCTGACGTCCTTGGAGAAGAAGTTCTTGAACAGGATCTTGTGGTTGTTGTCGAGCTTGTAGGCGAAGTTGAGCGTGTTGCCCAGGCGCACGGAGTTCGTGGTCAGGTTCATCCGGTACGAATGCTGGCGCTCGACCGAGTCCCCGGCGCCGACCTTGTAGTAGTTCTGGGCGATGCCGTCGTTGTGCAGAGCGTTGCTGTAGCTGATGGCGTAGACGACGCCGAGATTGCCGAACGTGTTCCCGGCCAGCAGGCTGTAGCTCTGGTTCGGGCGGGCCGACGGGTGCGTCCGGGGCGCCCAGACGTTCTCGAACGATTCCCCGAAGGACTCGATCTCCTCGGGTGTGAACCCGGTTGTGCTGAAGCGCCCGCGGCGGACGATGCGCTCGTCGGGGAAACCGGCCGGAAGATGCCGGCGGCTGTCGCCGAAGCCGAGCCAGTCGTGGGAGCCGCCCGGGTAGCCGAAGTACTCGCCGAACGTCGTCCGGGTGTTGAATCCCTGCGACATCGAGACGCTCAGCGTGCCGCTGGTCGGAAACTCGACGGTCTCGATGTTGACGAGGCCCCCGGAGAACTCGCCGGGCTGGTCCGGCGTGAACGTCTTCTCCAGCGAGATGTTGTCCACCAGGTTGGCCGGGAACAGGTCCAGGGGCACGACCTTGCGGTCGGCCTCGGTCGAAGGGAGTAGCGACCCGTTGAGTTGCGTGGTCGAGAAACGTTCGCCCAGGCCGCGGACGTACACGTACTTGTCGTCCATGACGGAGACGCCCACGGTGCGCGACACGGCCGACGCCGCGTTGGAATCGCCGTTGGCGGAAATCTCCTGGGAGCTGATCCGGTCGCTGACGGTGGCCGCGCTCCGGCGCTCCAGGATCATGGCCTGCCGCGTGGACGCCTGGACGGTCTCGGCGACGACCGTGATCTCGGTCCCCTCGATGGCCCCGGCCGCTTGCGACGCCAGGACGATGTCGACATGGGCGTCGGTGTCGGACGACACGTCCAGGCCGGTGTACCGGTTGGGCAGATACCCATCGGCCGCGGCGCGGATCTCGTACGTGCCCACCGGCACCGCGACCCGGAAACCGCCGTCCAGGTCCGTGACGGTCGAGACGTCCGCGTCGACGATCTCGATCCGGACGCCGCGGACGATCTCGCCCGTCGCGCCGTCGTAAACCGTGCCGATTACCACGCCCGCGGGCGTCTGGGCCGGCGCCGCGGCCGCAAGCATCAGCGCCGCGCCCAGCCCCCCCATGGTCATTCGCATGCTCATTGCGTGATTCCCCCTGTCGAATTGAAACCGAAGCCCCAGGGTAGGAACGCCGTGTCAAGCCGCCATCAAGAGGGTGTGAACTTTAGGTGAACGCGGACGCCGGGTCCGCCCTCAGTCCGTCGCGCCGCCGAATCGATAACCGACGCCGTGGATGGTCTGGATGTAGCGGGGGCTGTCCGGCACCGGTTCGATCTTCTCGCGGATGCGGCGGACGCACACGTCGACGTTGCGGGGAGTCACGTTGCGCTCGGTTCCCCAGACCCGGTCCAGGAGCTGGTCGCGCGAGAATACCTGCGAGCGGTGGCTGGCGAGGAACTGGAGCAGCCGGAACTCGAGCGCGCTAAGCTCGATCTTGCGTCGGCCGGCCCGAACCAGGTGCTTGTGCGGGTCGACCGTGAGATGGTCCCACTCCACGGTCGGCGCGTCGTTTCGCCAGCGGTCGCGGCGGCGAAGCACGGCCCGCGACCGGGCCAGGACCTCGCGCACGCTGAACGGCTTGGCGATGTAGTCGTCCGCGCCGATCTCGAGACCGACCACGCGGTCGGTTTCCGAAGACAGCCCGCTCACGATGATCATGCCGATGGGATCGAATTCCCGCGGGCGGCGCACCTGCCGGCAGATCTCGAGCCCGTCGATTCCGCGGAGCACGACTTCCAGGATGATCAGATCGGGGCGGAAACGCCGGAGCTCGGCCATCGCCAGACTGGAATCGGTGACCGAGGAGACCGTGAAACCGTCGCGCCGCAAGCGTTCCTCGAGGAGTCGCAGCGACTCTCGGTCATCGTCGACGATCAGGACCTTGGCCACGGTTCTCGATCTCGCGCACGTCCAGGGGGGCGTCGCCCCGGCCGAATCCGTCCGGCCGGAGACGCGATCCACACGGCTTCCTGTCTGCCACAGGCCGCCTGTAACGATTGTGAATTCTGGGAAAACCGTGCCGTGCGTCACACGCACGTCGCGAATTGTTCGCACATGCGTCACGCGGTCGGCGACCGCGTCCCGGGCCGGTACGGAAAAGATCCCGCGACGGGCGCCGCGGGGTTGTCGTCGGGCGTAGAGACCGTGAGGCGAGGGAGGCTATTCGGGACGGGTCACGTTTTCGGCCTGAAACCCCTTGGGCCCTTCCGTGATCGTGAACTCCACGTCTTCACCCTCCTTGAGCGTCCGGTAGCCGTCGGTCTGGATCGCGGAGTAGTGGACGAACACGTCGCCGCCGGTCTCGCGCTCGATGAACCCGAAACCCTTCTTGTTGTTGAACCATTTGACCTTGCCGACTTCCTTGCTCATCTGTTTCTCCACGGGAACCCGAATTGCGACGTTCGGCCGGATGACGGCCATTATACCCGAAACGCGCCGCCGCCCGCCCGGCGGCGAACCGGATGCGCCGCGGGGGGTCACAGGAACAGCGTGGCGTCCCCGTAGCTGTAGAAGCGGTAGCCCCGCGCGATCGCGTGGGCGTAGGCTTCGAGCACGAGGCCCCGCCCGGCGAACGCCGATACGAGCAGCATCAGCGTCGAGCGCGGCAGGTGGAAGTTGGTCAGCAGCCCGCCGACCGCCCGAAACCGGTGACCCGGCAGAATATAGAGGTCTGTTTCGCCCCCGCCCGCGACGAAGCGGCCGTGCCGTCCGACGACGTGTTCCAGCGTCCGGGTCGTGGTCGTGCCCACGGCGACGATGCGCCGGTTCTCGTCGCGGGCGCGGTTCAGCGCGTCGGCCGTGGCCGGGGGGATCTCGAAGCGTTCGGCGTGGAGCCGGTGATCGCGGGCGTTCGGGATCCGCACGGGCGTGAACGTGCCGGCCCCCACGTGCAGGGTCAACTCCGCGATTTCCACGCCCCTGCGTCGAAGCCGCGCCAGGACGCGGCGCGTCAAGTGCAGGCCGGCCGTCGGAGCGGCCACGGCGCCCGGTACGCTGGCGTAGACGGTCTGGTAGTCGTCGCGGTCCGCGGGAAGGTCGGGGCGGTCGATGTAGGGGGGCAGGGGAACGTGTCCGCACCGATCCAGCATCGTGTAGACGTCTGCGGGCGGCTCGAGCCTCACCGTGCGCAAACCGCGGGCGCCGCGGCTCCCGATGCGAACGTGAGGGCCGGCTTCGGCGTCGGGGCCGGCCACGGCGACCCGGTCGCCGTCGCGCACGCGCCGGCCCGGGCGAAGCATGGCGGCCCATGCGCCCCCGGGGAGCGGGTGGACGAACAGCACCTCGACGCCGCGTCCCGTCCGCTGGAGCGTGCCCAGGACGCGCGCGGCGAGCACGCGCGTGTTGTTCAGAACCAGAAGGTCCCCGGGCGCCAGGTGATCCGCCAGGTACTGGAACGACCCGTCGGTCTTGCGACGGGTGGAACGGTCGACGATGAGCAGCCTGGATGTGTCGCGCGGGCGGGCCGGTTCGCGGGCGATCCGTTCCGCGGGAAGGTCGAAATCGTAGTCGGCCAAGAGAATCTCGTCATCCGGAACCGGTTTTCTCACGGTCATGCCTGCCGCCTGTATCTCACAAATGACTCATTTCAAGCAAGATAAGCTGATGAACCCGGCAAGCGAAAAATTGGGTCCAAAAGTTGACATTAATATGCTCAAATCTTATTATGTGTGAACACTAAGAAACAAGGAGGCCACAGCAATGGCAGTGATCAGATGGGATCCGTTCCGCGAGTTGAGCACTCTGCGGGACCGCATGAATCGGGTCTTCGACGAGTCCGCCTACGGGGGCCGCGGAGATTCCGGATCCACCGCGGCGTGGAATCCGGCCGTCGACATCCACGAGACGGCGAACGAGATCGTCGTTCAGGCCGAGGTGCCGGGTGTCGAGAAGGACCAGATCGAATTGAGTCTCGAGAACAACGTCCTGACCTTCAAGGGCGAGCGGCGATTCGAAAAGGACACCCAGGAGGACAACTTCCACCGGATCGAGCGGGCGTACGGCGGCTTCAGCCGGTCGTTCTCGATCCCGACGACCGTCGACGAGAGCCGGATTTCGGCCGACTACAAGGACGGCGTTCTGACGGTGACCCTTCCGAAGTCGCAGCAGGCGAAGGCCAGGCAGATCGCCGTCGGGTGATTCGGCGAAGCCGACTTGCCGTAACGATCGACGATTCCCGCCGGCCGCTCAGCCGGGCGTCCCGCTGAGCGGCCGGCGTCATGCGAGGACGCGTTGCGATGCTTCGATTGGACAAATTCACACGGAAGGCGCAGGAAGCCCTGAACCAGGCGCAGGAGCGGGCCCGAGAACAACGTCACGCGCAGTTGCAACCCGAGCATCTGCTCTGGGCGTTGATCCATCAGTCCGAGGGCGTCGCGCTCGCCGTGCTGCACAAGCTGTCCGTCGACGTCGATCGTCTCGCGGCGGATCTGGAACGGGCCCTGGCGAAGCTGCCCCGGCTCGAGAACGCCGCCGACACCGCCTTGTCCCGTGAACTGGCCCACGTGCTGGAGGCGGCCCAGTCCGAGGCGGCGCGGTTCAAGGACGAATTCGTCAGCGCCGAGCACCTGTTGATCGCGCTGGCCACGGCCAAGGGCGAGGGGGTGGCCTATCTGCTCCAGTCGCACGGCGTCACGAAGGACGCCGCCCTCGAGGCGCTGGTTTCCATCCGCGGATCCCAGAAGATCACCGATCCGAACCCCGAGGAGAAGTACCAGGCGCTGGAGCGCTACTCGCGCGACCTGACCGCGCTGGCCGCCGACGGCAAGCTCGATCCCGTGATCGGGCGCGACGAGGAGATCCGGCGCGTCATCCAGGTGCTGTCGCGGCGTACCAAGAACAATCCCGTGTTGATCGGGGAGCCGGGCGTGGGCAAGACGGCCATCGTCGAAGGCCTGGCGCAGCGGGTGATCGCGGGTGACGTGCCCGAGACGCTCAGGAGCAAGCGCATCGTGTCGCTCGATCTGGGGGCGCTGATCGCGGGCGCGAAGTACCGCGGTGAGTTCGAGGACCGGCTCAAGGCCGTGCTGAAGGAAATCGAGGCCGCGGCCGGACAGGTGGTCCTGTTCATCGACGAGTTGCACACGCTCGTCGGGGCCGGCGGGGCCGAAGGGTCGATGGACGCGTCCAACATGTTGAAGCCGGCGCTGGCACGCGGCGACCTGCGCTGCATCGGCGCGACCACGCTCGACGAGTACCGGAAGTACATCGAGCGGGACAAGGCGCTGGAACGGCGCTTCCAGAACGTGTTCGTCGGCGAGCCCACCACCGAGGACGCGATTTCGATTCTGCGGGGGTTGAAGGAGCGCTACGAGGTCCATCACGGCGTACGCATCAAGGACTCCGCCATTCTGGCGGCGGCCTTCCTTTCGCATCGCTACATCAACGACCGGTTCCTGCCCGACAAGGCGATCGACCTGGTCGATGAAGCGGCGGCCAGCTTGCGGATGCAGATCGACTCCATGCCGGTGGAGATCGACGCGCTCGAGCGCTCGATCGTGCAACTCGAGATCGAGCGTCAGGCCCTCGGCAAGGAAAACGACGCCGCGTCGCGGGAGCGTCTGGCCCGCATCGAGAAGGAGTTGGCCGATTTGAGGGAACGGTCGGCCGGGATGAGGGCGCGCTGGCAGGCCGAGAAGGAAGAGATCCAGAGCGTCAGCACCCTGAAGGAACAGTTGGAGCGGGCGCGCCTGGACGAGCAGCAGGCGGAACGCGACGGCGACCTGAGCCGCGTGGCGGAAATCCGTTACGGCCGGATTCGCGACCTGGAACAGGCGATCGAGAACGCGCGGAAGCGCGAAGAGGCGAGCGCGTCGGCGGGCGACCGCATGCTCAAGGAGGAGGTGGACGAGGAGGACATCGCCCGCATCGTCGCCAAGTGGACGGGCATTCCCGTCAGCAAGATGCTCGAGGGCGAAGTCCAGAAGCTCGTCCGGATGGAAGAGCTGCTGTCACGGCGCGTCGTGGGGCAGGAAGAAGGGCTGCGCGCCGTGGCGAACGCCATCCGCCGTTCACGGGCCGGGCTGCAGGACGCGGACCGCCCGATCGGCGTGTTCCTGTTCATGGGGCCGACCGGGGTGGGGAAGACCGAGACGGCGCGCGCGCTTGCCGAGTTCCTCTTCGACGACGAGCGCAACATCGTCCGCGTCGACATGTCCGAGTTCATGGAGAAGCACTCGGTGGCCCGCCTGATCGGCGCGCCGCCGGGCTACGTCGGGCACGAGGAAGGCGGGTACCTGACCGAGAGCGTTCGGCGGCGCCCGTACGCGGTGGTGCTGCTCGACGAGATCGAGAAGGCGCACCCCGAAGTGTGGAACATTCTCCTGCAGATCTTCGACGACGGGCGGCTCACCGACGGGAAGGGATGCACGGTCGACTTCAAGAACACCGTGATCATCATGACCTCCAACATTCGGGTCGCCAGCGGCGATTCCGACGCGCGCCAGGCGCTGAAGGATCACTTCAAGCCGGAGTTTCTGAACCGCATCGACGACATCGTCCGGTTCCATCCCCTGGGCAGCGACGAGGTCGTCCGGATCATCGACATCCAGTTGGAGTCGCTCTCCAGGCGCCTGGACGAGCAAGGGCGGACCCTCGAGTTGACGCCGGCCGCGCGCGAGGCGCTGTTTCGGGACGGCTACGATCCGGCTTTCGGCGCGCGGCCGCTGAAGCGCGTCATCCAGAACAGGGTGGCCAACCCGCTCTCGCTGAAGATCCTGGAGGGCGAGATCCCCGAGGGTTCGCACGTCGTCGCGGACGCGGGAGACGGGGGGGCGCTCACGTTCGAGACCCGCCCGGCGAACCATCCGGCCTGAAACGCCCGGGCGCTGGGCGTCCCGCCGCGAGGCGGCGTCCACGGCGAAGAAAGGGTCCAAGACTTGGCGGGACAGGTGGTTCACTTCGAGCGCGCGGCAACCGACGCAGCGACGATGGCCGCCCACGATGCGCGGCGTGTTCCGGACATTTCCGATTGAACTCCTGACCGAAAATTCATGAAGACTTCAGTCTCGACGGCGCCGCGAACCGGCTATGTTCGAGGCCATGACCGACTGCATGCGCCGCGCCGCCGCGCGATTCGCGGTGATCGGCTGTCTCGGCGGGGGGAGCCTCGCACACGCGCAAACCGGCGCCGTGTCCGGCCGCGTGCTGGACCAGTCGGGAGCCTTGATTCCGGGCGTCAGCGTCGAGCTGTCGCACTCCGGTGCGGCGGAACCCGTCGAGGCGCTGACGGCGGGCGACGGCGGCTACCGTTTCGAGAACGCGGCGGAAGGACCCGCGGTGTTGACGTTCCGGTTGATCAACTTCAGCACGGCGCGGCGCGAGCTGACGATCGGTCCGGGGGAGAACGCCGCCGGCGACGCGGTGTTGATCGTGTCGACGAACGCGGACATCACGATCACGGCCCCGGCGACGTTCCGCAACCTGGCCGAGCTGGACAACCCCGCCGAGAACATCGTGGGGGTGGCCAGCGCCGGCAGCGAAGGCGCCATCACGGCGGCCCAGTTGAGCACGCGCGCCTTCTACAGGCCCACCGAAGTGCTCGAGACCGTTCCGGGCATGGTCATCAGCCAGCACAGCGGCGAGGGCAAGGCCAACCAGTACTACCTGCGCGGCTTCAACCTCGACCACGGTTTCGACTTCAGCCAGACCATCGCCGGCGTTCCGGTGAACATGGCGACCCACGCACATGCGCAAGGCTACGCGGACGCCAACTTCCTGATTCCGGAGCTGGTCAGCGGCGTGCAGTTCCGCAAGGGACCCTATTACGCCGAGAACGGCGACTTCTCGACCGCCGGGTCCGCGAACGTGAACTACTTCAACCGGCTGGACCGCCCCATCGTGAGCGGAACCATCGGGTCGTTCAACTTCTTCCGGTTCCTCGGCGCCGCTTCGCCGCGCGTGGGGCGGGGCAACCTGTTGGCGGCCTTCGAGTGGGCGCGCGACGACGGTCCGTGGGACAGCCCGAACGAACACGACAAGTTCAACGGCGTCCTGCGCTACAGCCAGGGCGACGCGCGCAACGGGTTCTCGGTCACGTTCATGGGATTCTCCAACCACTGGCACTCCACCGACCAGGTCCCGCAGCGCGCCGTCGATGGCGGCCTCATCAGCCGTTTCGGGTTCATCGAGGAGTCCGACGGCGGCGAGACGTTCCGGTACAGCCTGGCCGGGGACTGGCAGCGGTCGGGCGCGCGCGATTCGACGCGCCTGACCGTGTACGGCCTGCGCTACGGGGTGCAGCTCTATCACAACTTCACCTACTTCCTGAACGATCCGGTCAACGGCGACCAGTTCGAACAGTTCGAGAACCGCTGGTCGACGGGCGCCAAGCTCACGCACCGCCGGTTGGGACACCTGGCCGGTTACGACACCGAGTCCGTCGTGGGCGTGGACTTCCGGAACGACTCGATCGGCGGACCGTTGGGGCTGTACCTGACGCGGGAGACGGAACGACTGGCCACCGCCCGGGCCGACGACGTCGACCAGTTCTCGGTGGGGATCTTCGGAGAGACCGAAGTGCAGTGGAGTCGCGTCGTCCGGACGACCATCGGCTTGCGCGGCGACGTCCATCACTGGAACGTGCGCTCCGACAACGCGCTGAACTCGGGAACGGCCACCGGCGGCATCCTGAGCCCGAAGGTGTCCGCGGCCTTCGGCCCCTGGGGCGGCACGGAGCTCTACGCGAACTGGGGGCTGGGGTTCCATTCCAACTCGGGTCTGGGCGTCGTGCTGAGCGTGGATCCGTTCACGGGCGAGCCGGCGCCGCGCTCGCCGGCGTTCGCGCGCGCGCAGGGCGCCGAGTTCGGCGTTCGCACCGTGGCGATTCCGGGCCTGCAGACGACGGCGACGCTCTGGTATCTGGGGTTCGATTCCGAGCTGATCTACGTCGGCGACTCCGGCAGCACCGAGGCCGGGCCGGCGAGCCGGCGGGTGGGGTTGGAGATCACGAACTACTTCCGCGCGAACCCGTGGATGACCGTCGACCTGGACCTGGCGCTTTCGCGGGCCCGGTTCGCCGATATCGGACGGAACGAGAACTTCGTTCCCGGCGCCCTCAACCGGGTCGTGTCGGGCGGCTTCGCGGTGGAGCCGCCCGAGGAAGTTCCCTCCGGACCGTTCGGCAGTCTCCGGCTCCGCCACTTCGGGCCCCGGCCCCTGGTGGAGGACAACAGCGTCCGGTCCCGGTCGACGTCCATCGTCAACGGCGAGATCGGCTTCAAGTTCTCCGAACGTTTCCGGCTCGTCGTGGAAGGCTTCAACCTGCTCGACGCCGAGGTCTCCGACATCGACTACTACTTCGTGTCGCGGCTGCCCGGCGAACCCGTCGAGGGCGTCGAGGACATTCACTTCCATGCCGCCATCCCGCGCTCGGCGAGGCTGTCGTTGCGGTTGACGCTGTAGTGCGGCGCGGCTTTCAGAGCGCCGCGCCCCCGCCCGGTTGACCGGCGGACCCCGCTCCCACTAACCTTCTTGTTCTTGTTGTTCCTGGCTCGGATCGGAAATCTTGATTCGTTTGGAGTCGCGATGCGTTCTCTATCCAGATGCGTGACGGTCGCGGGTGCGATCACGTTCGGCGTTGCAGCCGCCATGGCTCAAACCACCACGGGATCGATGCTCGGCGTCGTCACCGACTCCACGGGCGCCGTCGTGCCCGGAGCGAGGGTCACCGTGACCCACGTGAGCACGGGCCTGCTGCGCGAGACGGTGACCGGGGCGGCCGGCGCCTATCGGATCGCCGGGCTCGCCCCGGCGACATACGACGCCCGGGTGGAGATGGACGGCTTCGGCGTCGTCAACCGTCCGGGAATCGTGCTGCCCATCCAGGGTGAGGTGAAGATCGACTTCGAACTGCAGGTGGGCGCCGCCGCCGACTCCGTCACGGTCGAAGCCGCGCCGCCGCTGGTCCAGACGACGCGCAACGTGATGGAAACGCTCGTCGGAAACCGGCTCGTCCAGGACCTGCCCCTGAAGAAGCGTGACTTCATGGACCTGGCGCTGCTGGCGCCCGGCGTTGTCCTCGACCAGAGCTCGGCGCGGAACTCCGTCGGCACGGATTCGATCAGCTTCTTCGGGATGGACGAGTCGCACAAGGCCATCTGGCTGGAAGGCGTGGACTTCAACGACGAGGTCATCGGCGGGGGCACGAACATCTCGCGCAGCACACGGACCCCCCTCGGCCAGGAGGCGATCCAGGAGTTCCAGGTGCTGACGTCGGGCTACTCGGCCGAATTCGGCCGCAGCGGCGCCGGCGCGGTCAACGTGGTTCTCAAGTCGGGCGGCAACGACGTGCACGGCAGCGGATTCTATTTCCTCCGGGACGACTCGTTCGACAAGCCGAACTTCCGGATGATGAGAGGCGAGCCGGTTCAATCCCCGAGCGTGACGCCGTTCAAGTCCCAGCAGTGGGGCGGCACCATCGGCGGCCCGTTCTCCCCCGACCGCGCCTTCTACTTCCTGTCGGTCGAGCGCCGGACGCGCGAGGCAAGCTCCGAGGTGTCGATTCCCGCGTCGGTGAAGGCGTTCGTCGACGGCCTGGGCATGGGCTACGACACGCGCGCCAGCGTTCCCACGACACGCGAGCAGGTCAACGCGATCGGGAAGTTCACATTCAACCTGGACCGCCGAAACACGTTGGACGTCACCTATCTGTACGATGACGACAACGACCTGAACAAGGACATCGGCGGCTCCGACGCCGCGGATCGCGGGTTCGACGACCTGAACAACTCCTATTTCGCCACGGCGAGCCTGACCAGCGCCATCGGCGCCCGGACCGTCAACGAGCTTCGCGTCAACCGGTCCAACCAGCGTATCGTTCGCAGTCTTCGACACGGAGAATCGTTCCTTCCGGGGTTGATCTTCCCCTCGGTCAGCATCGGAACCGACGGCAGCGCGGCGCCTCAGAGCCGGAGCCAGAAGAGCTGGATCGTCTCCAACTCCACGAGTCATGAATTCGACCGGCACAGTCTGGTCTGGGGCGGCGAGATGAACGACATCGTCGCCGGGAACGACACCAACGAGGACTTCAACGGCCAGTACATCTTCGAGACCGACGTCGCGCCGTTCGTTCCCGCCGAGTACAGCGCCGGCGTCAACCTGCAGTTCCAGCGCGGGGAAAGCCTGGATCCGGTATTCACGCGGGTCCGGCGGGACATGGACATGTACGCGTTGTTCGTGAACGACGCGTGGAGGATCCGTCCGAACTTCACGATCAATCTGGGTTTGCGTTATGACTTGCGCATCCTGGAGGGCGACTTCGACGGGCCGGACGCGTTCGAGCAGCCGGGCTTTTCGCGGGACCGGCCCGGGGACGTCTGGCTGAACGTCGCGCTGGGGCCGGCCGGAGATCTGGGAGTCGCGCCGTGGCGTCCCGTTCCCACCGACACGCTGGACCTGTCGCCGCGCATCGGCTTCGCCTGGGACATCGCCGGGAACGGCAGGTCGGCGTTGCGGGCCGGTTACGGCGTCTACCACGACCGCGTCCCCACGCTGGTCATGCGGGGGGCGGTGAACAGCTACAACGGCCTGAACATCCAGACCATCGAGGTTCGGAATCCCGATTTCTTCCCGGCCGTGCCTGACGCGAGCGCGTTTCCGCCCGACGCCATCGGCAGCTCCACGGTGCCCAGCCCCCACGCGAACACGCCGTACACGCAACAGGTCAACGTCGCCATCGACACGGAGTTGACCCGGGAACTGTCCTTCACCGCGGACTATACGCGCATCATGGGGCGCCACTTCCTGATGCGGCGCAACGTGAACGCGCCGTTCGCCGACGGCGCGTGCCCGTTCGCGGGTCGACTCGCGGCCGCCGGCCTGCCCGGTTGTTTCCAGATGATCCTGGCCAACGACCACAGCAACCGGATCAACGTCGACGCGCTCACGCTCCGCCTCACCCGACGGTTCTCCGGGAACGTCAGCTTCCTCCTGGGTTACACGCTCGGCTCGGCCAAAGAGTACAACCGCGGCGGCTTCCCGATCATCATCGGCGTGGCGCCGGCCGATCCGTACGATATCTTCGGCCCGGTCCATTACGGTCCCACCGAGAACGACGTGCGGCACCGGTTCACGGCCAACGTCGTCTACACGCTGGGATACGGCGTCAACGCGGCGGCGATCGTGACGGCCAACAGCGCCCCCCCGTACGATGCGACGACGGGCACGGACGCCAACCGGGACGGCGTGCGCAACGACCGGGAACCCGGCGTCGGCGTCAATTCCATGCGGGGCGAGTCGTACTTCAACACGGACCTCCGGCTGAGCAAGCGGTTCGTGATCGACGAGTCGCGCAACGTGGAAGTTCTCTGGGAGATGTTCAACCTGTTCAACACGGCCAACGTCGTCAACTTCAACGGCAACCGGCGGTCCTCCACGTTCGGGTTCGGGCGCGCCGTCCTGGCGCCGTTCCAGGCGCAGCTCGGCGTTCGCTTGACGTTCTGACGGCAACGGCGCGTGGGCCGATCCGGCCCATGCCGTGTGATAAAATCCAAGATTTCGTGCCATAAACACAGGCATCGAGGGAGGCGTGCCGCCTTGGACGGATTATTCGGCGAAGGTGTCGGACTGATGATGACGGGGATGGGCGCGGTGTTCGTCCTTCTCGCGCTCCTGGTCGTGGCGGTGCAGGGCATGTCCCGGTTGGCGCGCGCCGTCGGCGGACCCCCGGTTTCCGCGAGCGCGCCCGGACCGGCCATTGTCGACGGCGCGGATACCGAGCTCGCGGCGGCCGTCACCGCCGCCGTCACCGCTTACCGGAAGGGCGTTCGTTAGCGGCCATGAAGAAACGCCTGGCCATGACCGAGCTGGTTCTTCGCGATTCCCACCAGTCCCTGCTCGCAACCCGGTTCCGCATGGAGGACATGCTGCCCATTTGCGAGAAGATCGACAAGGTCGGGTACTGGTCCGTGGAAGTCTGGGGCGGCGCGACGTTCGACGCGTGCATCCGATTCCTGGGCGAGGATCCCTGGGAGCGGCTGCGGCAGTTCCGCCGGGCCTTGCCGAACACGAAGACCCAGATGCTGCTGCGCGGGCAGAACCTGCTCGGTTACCGGCACTATGCGGACGACGTCGTGGACGCGTTCGTGGAGAAGGCCGCCGAGAACGGCATGGACGTGTTCCGGATCTTCGACGCGATGAACGACGCGCGGAACGTCGATGCGGCCGTGCGGGCCACGCTGAAGGTCGGGAAGCACGCCCAGGGCGCCATTTCCTACACGATGAGCCCGGTTCACACCATGGACACGTGGATCGATTTCGGGAAGCGCCTGGAAGACATGGGGTGTCAATCGGTGTGCATCAAGGACATGGCGGGGTTGCTCAAACCCTACGTGGCCGAAGAGATGGTGTCGCGGCTCAAGGAGACGCTGTCGACGCCGATCGCGCTGCACTCGCACGCAACCACGGGCATGAGCACGGCGGCGACCGTGAAGGCCGTCGAAGCCGGTCTGGACATGGCCGACGGGGCGATCTCGTCGATGAGCCACACCTACGGGCACTCGGCGACCGAGTCGGTGGTGGCCATCCTCGAGGGCCGGGCGACGGAAACGGGCCTGGATCTCGCCCTGCTAGAGGAGATCGCGGCCTACTTCCGCCGGGTGCGGAAGAAGTACGCCAAGTTCGAAGGCTCGCTGCGCGGCGTCGACTCCAGGATCCTGACGGCCCAGGTTCCCGGCGGAATGCTGACCAACATGGAGAACCAGCTCCGCGAGCAGGACGCCGTGGACCGGTTCGACGAAGTCCTCCACGAAATGCCCGGCGTGAGGGAGGATCTCGGTTTCATTCCGCTGGTCACGCCCACCTCCCAGATCGTCGGGACGCAGTCGATCGTCAACGTGCTCAGCGGCCGGCGGTACGAGACGATCACCAAGGAGACGGCGGGCGTGCTCCGCGGCGAGTACGGCGCCACGCCGGCGCCGGTCAACGCGGACCTGCAGAAGCAGGCCTTGAACGGGGACGATCCGGTGACGTGCCGGCCGGCCGACCGGATCGAGCCGGAGATGCGGAAGTTGACGGACGAGGTGGACCGGCTCGAGCAGGAGGAGCAGTTCACGCGTTCCGACGATCCGACCGAGGACGTGTTGACCTATGCGTTGTTTCCCGACGTCGGCCGCAAGTTCCTCATGAACCGGCACAACGCGGCGGCGTTCGAGCCGCCGCCGTGGGACGGCGCGGACACGGACGCGCCGGCGCCCGTCCCATCCGCTTCCGCCGTCGCCGAGACCGGACCGGCAAGGTACCGGGTCCAGGTGAACGGGACGGCGTACGACGTCGAGGTCAGTCCCGAGGGAGCCGTCGATTCCGTGCGGCCCGCGGCCGCGTCTCCGCCCGCGGAGGCGCCTCCGCCCGCGTCCACCGTTTCCGGCGAGCCGCTCGCATCGCCGCTCTCGGGAACGGTGCGCCGCGTCGAGGTGCGCCCCGGACAAGTGGTGGCCATCGGCGACGTCGTTCTCGTGCTGGAGGCCATGAAGATGGAAACCAACGTCAGCGCTCCCCGCGCGGGCCGCGTCGTTTCCGTCGCCGTCGAGGAACACGGCCAGGTGCGCAAGGGGCAACCCCTGCTCTACATCGCGTAGGTTTGACCGGCCGGCAGACCGCACCGCATGCAGTCCGATCTACTCCTGAGGCTCTGGGAAACCACGGGCCTGGCCAATTTCGGCGGGATCGGCCCGATCGTCATGATGGTGATCGGTGGCGTGCTGATCTATCTGGCCATCGTCAGGCAGTTCGAGCCGCTGCTGCTGATACCGATCGGGTTCGGCGCGATCCTCAGCAACATTCCCGTGGCCGACATCGGCGGCGCCGACGGGATTCTCGGGTTCTTCTATTCGGTCGGCGTGACCAGCGGCGTGTTTCCGTTGCTGATCTTCCTGGGGGTCGGGGCGCTGACCGACTTCGGCGCGCTGATCGCCAACCCGAAGACGCTGATGCTCGGCGCCGCGGCGCAGTTCGGGATTTTCTCGACGCTGCTCGGCTCGCTGGCCATGAGCGAGGCCGTTCCGGCCATCGACTTCTCGCTGCGGGACGCGGCCGCGATCGGGATCATCGGGGGCGCGGACGGTCCGACGGCGATCTTCCTGGCGTCGCGGCTGAGTCCGGACCTCCTGGGCGCGATCGCGGTGGCGGCGTATTCCTACATGGCGCTGGTTCCCATCATCCAACCGCCGATCATGAGAGCGCTCACGACGGCCGAGGAGCGCGCGGTCGCGATGGAAGAGCTGCGTCCCGTGTCCACGACCGAACGCATCCTGTTTCCGTTCACCGTGCTGCTGCTCGTGGTTCTGCTGCTGCCCGCGGCATCGCCGCTGGTGGGCATGCTGATGTTCGGAAACCTCCTGAGGGAGGCCGGCGTGGTCGAACGGCTGTCCCGGACGGCCCAGAACGAGTTGATCAACATCGTGACGATCCTGCTCGGACTTGCGGTCGGTTCCCGGCTGGCGGCCGAGGATTTCCTGACCGCCGAGACGATCGGGATTCTCTCGATCGGTCTCGTGGCGTTCGCCGTCGGCACGGCGGCGGGCGTTCTGATGGGGAAGGCCATGCACCGGCTGAGCGGGGGGCAGGTCAACCCGCTCATCGGCGCCGCGGGCGTTTCGGCCGTGCCGATGTCGGCCCGCGTCGTCAACCGGGTGGGCCTGGAGTCCAACCCGAACAACTACCTCCTGATGCACGCGATGGGCCCGAACGTGGCCGGCGTCATCGGTTCGGCCGTGGCCGCCGGCTTCCTGCTGTCGCTGTTGGGGTAGGCCGGATGGGCGGAACGGGCGTCACGCGCCCGGCGCCGCGAGGCCGGCCGTCTTTTCCATCGCCTTTCCGAACGCGTTCACGACGATTTCGGAAAACCCGTCGTCGGACATGGATCGGAGGGCTTCGGCCGTGATCCCGCCCGGCGTGACGACGGACTTCTGGAACTCCGTCGGCGGCCGGTCGCTTCCGGCGACCAGCTCGGCCGTGCCGCGAAGCAGCGACAGGATCCCCCGCTCGGCCAGCGCCGGCGGCATCCCGTGCGTTTCCATGGCGCGGCTCATCGCGCGCGCGAACTCCAGGACCAGGGCGGGACCCGAACCCACGCCGACCATCGCGGTATCCAGGAGCGCCTCGTCGCCGCATTCGAAGCGGTCTCCCCATGCGTCGAAGACTGTCCGGGCGAGGTTCCGCGCCTCGCGGCTCGTCGAGGGCGAAGCGATCCAGAACGTCGTGGCGACGCCGGACTCGATCCCGATGTTGGTGCTCGCGCGGACGAGGTTCGTCGAGCCCAGCCTCCGCGCCATGCCCTCGAGCCGGACGGCGGTCATGACCGAGATCACGACGGCGTCGCGCCGCACGCGTTCGGCCAGGTCCGAGCATGCGCCGGCGAACTGTCCGGGCTTGACGGCCACGATGACCAGATCGGCGCCGTCCACGGCCGAGGCGTTGTCCTCCAGGCGCCGGGCGCCGGGCAGCAACGCTTCGATCCGCGCGCGTCGTTCCGGCCGGACCCGGCTGAGGCGAACGTCGCCGGGGCGGCACACGCCGGCCGCGACGAGGCGCGACGCCGACATCAATCCCATCGTTCCCGGGCCGATCACGGCGAGTTGCATCTGTTCTTACCCCTCCCGGGGCCCTATATTAGCAAGCGGCGTCATGCAGGTTCACTTGGTCGACGGCACATACGAACTGTTCCGGCACTACTTCGCCGTTCCTTCGTCCCGGGACGCCGGCGGGCGGGAAATCGGCGCCGTGCGCGGCGTCGTGGGCACGATCCTCGGCATGATCGAAGACGGAGCGACCCACGTCGGCGTGGCCACGGACCACGTCATCCGCTCCTTTCGCAACGACCTGTACGCGGGCTACAAGACGGACGACGGCGTCGAACCGGACCTGGCCTCGCAGTTCCAGCCGCTCGAAGACGCGCTGACCGAGCTCGGCGTGACGGTCTGGCCGATGATCGAGCTGGAAGCGGACGACGGCCTGGCCGCCGCCGCCTCCCAGGCCGCCGCGGACGAACGGGTCGATCGCGTCTGGATCTGCACGCCCGACAAGGACCTCGCCCAATGCGTCGTCGGCGAACGCGTCGTCCAACTCGACCGCCGTACCGGCCAGGTCCGGAACGAGGACGGCGTGCGGGAAAAGTTCGGCGTCGGCCCGGCGTCGATACCCGATTGGCTGGCTCTTGTGGGCGATGCCGCCGACGGCTTCCCAGGCTTGCCCGGCTGGGGGGCGAAGTCGGCCTCCACCGTCCTGGCGCGATACGGGCGACTCGAGGATATTCCTCCGGACAGCGTCGACTGGGACCTGAAGGTGCGCGGGGCGAAGAAGCTGGCGGCGACTTTGGCGGAACGGTCCGACGACGCCCGCTTGTTTCGCGACATCGCCACGCTTCGCGCCGATGGCCGGATGTTCGCATCCGTGGACGCGTTGCGATGGACCGGGCCGCGGCCGGAGTTCGAACGGCTCGCGGCCTCCATGAAGGCGGCCGGGCTGTGGACGCGCGCACGCGGGTTCAAGAGAGGGTAAGATGGTCGTATGAACGCACAACTCAAGCAGCAGGTGGTCGACACTCTGAACCGGATTCTCGAGATGGAGCTGGCCGGCGCCATTCACTACACGCACTACTCTTTCATGGTCTACGGCTACAACCGCATCCCGATCGTCGGGTGGCTCGAGGGCCAGGCGAACGAATCGATCGCTCACGCGCGCGCGGCCGGCGAGATGGTGACCCAACTCGGCGAGCATCCCTCGTTGGGGATCGGGCCGCTGCTGGAAACGCACAAGCACGACGTGGGCGACATCCTACGGGAGTCGCTCGGGCACGAACGGTCGACGCTCGAGCACTACGAGCGGCTTCTCGACCTGGTCCAGGGCGAGGACGTGATGCTCGAGGAATTCGCGCGCCAGCACATCGCCCTCGAGGTGCAGCACATCGGAGAAGTCGACAAGATGTTGCGGAAGCCGGGCGACATCGAGCAGTTCTCCGGCTGAAGGAAACCGCCCGCCCGATCAGTGCGTCATCGCGTAGACGAGGTAATTGGTTCCCAGGCGGACCGAATCGGCGGCGTCCTCGAACGGGACGGTCGCCAAATCGAGCCCTTCCCAGTATTCGCCCAGGTCGTTGTTCTGGTTCGCGATCAGGATCAGGCGCCCGTGTTCGTCTTCCATGCCCCAGAACTCGGGGCCGCCGCTGAATCGCGGGTCCGTGATGACAGTCTCCCCGCCGGGCCCGATTTCCACGCCGTACAGCGGGATCATGTCCAGGTCGTCGATCTGGTAGAACGCGTTGAAGATCGGGTGTCCGACGTCGAGCCGGAACATCTCGCGGTCCGGGAACAGCCTCTTGAGCTGGGCGGCGAGGTGGGCCAGATCCAGCCCCCGGAAATCGTCGAACATCGCGAAGCCGCCCCGGTTGAAGTAGTCGCGGAGCCGTTCTTCCTCGCCGGCCGTCAGGTCCATGAACCCCGGTTCCGAGAAATACAGGAACGGGTAGCCGAATATGGCCTCGTCGTCCAGGTCGACGATCGTGTAGTCGTCGGGCGAGGTCCGAACGCTGGTGAAGTCCCGGACCAGGTTCAGGTACAGGTCTTCCGCGTAGGGGTAGTCGTGATGCCAGGGCGCCTCGGTCTGGAAGAGCGCTTCCCAGGTCTGGTTGAAGCGGACCCGCGCGAAAACGAATTCGGCCGACTCGCCGATGTCGTCGAACGGGACGGCCGGCGCGGCGGCGGCGGCGATCAGGACCGGGAATAGGATGCGCTTTCTCACGTGGACAACAGTATACGACGCCGGGCGGCGGCCCGTCCTCAGGGGATGGGCGCGACCGGCTCGAAGTCCAGAGGCGTCAGGCCCATCGTCCAGGCAAGCGGGATCGTCGACGGCAGGTAACAGATGTTCTCGTCGCAGGCCTGGTAGCGCAGCGCGCCGTTGATCGTGACGCTGTCCTCCCCGGCGAGCATGCGCTGAGTTTCGAGGCCGCCGTCCAGGTACGCCTCCTGGATCAGCCGGAACGGTTCCTCGTACACCGGCTGCGTTTCGTCGAACGGCTCGAAGTAGTAGTGCGTCGATTCGGGGAACTCCATCGGGAGAACGCGCAGGTACGGCGAGTCCTCCACCTCGAGATGGATCGTCGTGTAGACGTCGGACGCGCCCGGCGCGTAGATGTGCATACCCGGGTTCGGCGCGATGTCCAGCACCAGGGCGAAACGGTGGCCCGGCGCCAGCTCCCGATCGCTCGAATACGCCCTCAACTCGAGTTGGAGCGTCGAGACCTCCACCGCCTGAACGGGTTCCGTGTTCCCGCCCATGCGCAGCAGGACGCTCGAGATCGTGTTGCGTTCGGTGTACGGATCCTCGAAGTGCCGATCCACCACGACGCCGCTGGAGTCCAGGACCAGCGTTCCCGGAAACGCCATCCCGATCATGCGTTCGCTCGGACCGACGACCGAGACGTACGTCGCGATGGCTTCCTGAACCCGCGGGTCGCCGGCGTTGTCGCCGAAGGCCCATTCCGGCACGGGATTCCGCAGGCCGAATCGCTCGATGACCTCGGAGCCCGCGTCCGAAAGCAACGGGTAGGTGATGCCGCGCTCTCGGGCGAAGCCGCGGAGGACATCCGCCGCGTCATAGCTGATCACGGCCAGACCGAGGCCGCGTCCTTCGAGGTCCGCCGCGTTGCGCTGCAGCTCCACGAGCTGCGTCTTGCAGTAGGGTCACCAGTCGGCGGAACGGACGAATACCAGCATGGCCCCGTCCGGACCCAGAATCGAGTCCTGGGTCCATGTCTCGCCGTTCTGGTCCCTCAGGCTGAATTCCGGGATGGCTTCCCCGACGCTCGGACCGCGTCGGGAAATGTCGATGCGCTCGGCCTGGGCCCCGAAGGCGGCGGTCGCGCCCAGGACGAGGGCGATCGGAAGTCCCGTGGTGGATGGAATGCGCATGACGGCCAATCTAACGAGTTCGACCGCGCGGGACAAGAAGGAATCGCATGCCCGGATCGGCCTGCCGATCCCTTCCGACCCGCGGAATTGACACGTGTCCGGGCCTCGAACATAATCGGTCCGTCGTGATCTCGTTGAGAGGCATCGGCGGCGTGGTGACGCTGGCGGCGTGGACGGCCGCCTTCGCTGGCGGCCCGCTGCTCCACGTTCACGGCGCTTCGGATGCTTCCCATGGGGTGGCGCGCGGCGTCATCGTCCACAGCCACTTTCCCGGGGCCCCGGCTCGGGTCGGCGAGACCGAAGACCCCGCGCTCGAGACGGAACGGCATCAGGGGCAAAGCCTCGATCTCTTCCTGTCGTCCGAGGGCCGCGCACTCGGGACCCTGCGCGACGCCGAGCGTGACTGGGGAAGCGTTCGGTTGGCCGACGCCGGGCATCGGCCGTGTCCGGCCCGTTTCGATCGCACGCACGATCCACCCGTCGACGCCACGCCTCCGCGCGCTCCCCCTTCCACGTTCCTTCCCTTCGCTTGACCGGGCCTTCCGGTTGCGCCGGCAGCCGGTGTCCTGGTCGGATCCGATCGTCCGAATCAACGATGCGAGGTTTGTATGTGGGAACGCGCTGTCCGCGCCCGGCCGTTGTTGGCGGTCTCCGTCGCGATCGCGGCGTCCGCCTGCTCGGGGCCGGAAATCCTCGACGAGCCGTCCGCCGAGGTCCCGGAGACGCTCTCGCGGACCGAGTTCACGGATCGCATCGAGAACTTCTTCGAATACGATGCGCTTCGCGCCGGCGAAACGAGCCAGTTCCTGATCCACCTGACGGACCTGGATGACGGCGCCCCGGTCCTGGAGGCCCGCGTGGACCTGATCGTCCGCTCGGCCTCGGGACGGGAGGTCTTCCGGACGCGGGCGCCGGCCGGGCGCGCCGGAGGCATCTACGTGGCGGAGTTGGCGATTCCCCAACCGGGGGGCTACGCGATCACGTTCGAAGTCGAAAACTCCCGACTGCGCGAGACGATGGTGCTGGACGGGTTCGCTGTGCGGTGACTGCCATGGAACGAACATTCGCGGTTTCGCTCGTTGTCCTATTCATCGCCCTGGCGGGGGCCGCCGGCGGTCGAGCTCAATCCGCCGACGCCGAGCTGACGCTCGAGCGCGCGGTCGAGATCTACCTGGACCGCAGCCTCGAGATCGAGGCGGCCCGGTTCGAGGTCGACCGGATTCGCGCCGGCCGGATCGCCGCGCGCCTTCGGCCCAACCCGGATCTGACGATCACGGCCGAGAACTTCAGGCTTGCCGGGGACCTCCCGTTCGGCAACCTGTACGAGTTGGGCGTCGCGTACTCGGAGACGATCGAGCTCGGCGGAAAGCGCGCCTGGCGAAGCGCGGTCGCGGATCTCCGTGTTTCCGTCGCCGAGGCGCGGCTCACCGACACGTTGCGCCGGGGCGTGGCCGAGGTCGAGCGGTCGTTCCACGCGGCCGTGCTGGCCGCGGGCCAGGTGGAGATCGCCGCCGGCAATCGAGATGCGTTCGAGGAACTGGTCCGCTACAACCAGGCGCGTTTCAGCGAAGGCGTGATCTCCGAGGCGGACCTCGTCCGGGTCCGGCTCGAGCGCGCCCAGTTCGATCGGACGCTGCGACAGGCCGAGCTGGTGCGCGACCAGGCCGTGATCGCGCTCGTCGGACGTCTCGGCGACGGTGAGTACCGCGGACGTCGCATCGCGGGAGCGCTCGGGTTCGAGCCGGCGGTATACGACGTCGACATGCTCCGCGAGACGGCTCTCGAGGAGCGGCCCGATGTCCGGGCGGCGGTGCTGGAGATCGCTCTCGCCGGCGACCGACTGCGCCTCGAGCAAGCGGAGTCCCTGCACGATCTCCACCCGTTCGTAGGGTACAAGCGCCTCGGCGCGTCCGATACGTTCTCGTTCGGCGTTTCGATTCCGCTGCCGTTCAGAGACCGGAACCAGGCCGGCGTGGCCGAGGCGGTGGTGGAGGAACGGGCGGCGCATTCGCGTCTGGATGCGATTCGGAACCGTACGGTCGCGGAGGTGGAGTCGGCGTACCGGGCGTGGGAGGCCTCCCGCGATCAGGTCCTGACGTTTCGGGAACAGCTTATCGACCGGGCCGACCGGTCGTATTCGATCGCGTCCGTCGCCTACCGCGAAGGGGCGACCGAGCTGCTGCCGCTGCTCGACGCGCAACGGATACGCGCCAGCGTCGAGGCGCAGTTCCTGCAGGCGCTGTTCGACTATCGGAACAGCGTGCTCGACCTGGAGTTGGCCGTCGGAACGGACTTGGAGTGAAGCCAATGGACAATGCCCACACATCGTCGAAGAGCTCGGCGCGCACCTTCACGTTCGTCGTCACAGCGGCCGTCGTCGTCGCGGCCGGCGTCCTGACGTGGACGCGCCTGCCCGGCGCGGCGTCGGATCCGCCCCTGGAACCGGTTCCGGGCGAGGCGGGCGGCACGGTGCCGTTCCTGATGGAACAGCAATGGCTCATCCGCATGAAGCTGGCCATGGCCAGCCCGACGCGGCTGGCGCCGCAGATCGTTTCCACCGGCCGCGTCGTCCCGGCGCCCGAGAACCATGCCTTCGTCGCGCCCGCGGTCGCGGGAGTCATCGGCGCGCGGAGGCTTCCGAGCCTGGGCCAACTCGTCCGGGAAGGGGACGTCATCGCCGTCCTGATCCAGACGCCGACCGCGGCGGAATCGGCGCAGATCGCCGTCGAACAGGCCAGGGTCGAGTCGGAACGGAGGGGTCTGGCCGAGGCGCGGACGGAAGCGTTGGCGCAGACGGAGCTGTTCCGTTCCGAGGCCGCGCGGGCCGAGCGGCTGTTCGACGCGGGCGCCTACTCCCTGCGGCAGCTCGAGCGGGCCCGGACCGATCTGGCCGTCGCCGAAGCCGGTCTGGCGGCCGTCGAGGCGCGTCTGGAGGGGCTGGCCCGTCCACCGGCGCCGGCCACCTACGAGGTGCGGGCGCCGATCACCGGGACGGTCGTCGGCGTGAGCAAGCGGTTCGGGGAACAGGTTCAGGCCGGCGAAGCCATCCTCGAGATCGTCAACATGGGAACGGTGTGGGTGGAAGCGCCGATCTTCGAGCGGGACCTCGGCCGCCTGGATGAGAATCCCAGGGCGGCGTTCACGACCCCGACGTTTCCGGGACGCGAGTTCACCTCGGACGTGCTCGTCGATTCCGGCGCCGTGATCGACGCGGAGACGCGCGCGGCGACGTTCGTCTTCGAGGCGCCGAATCCCGACCGGGCGCTGCGGATCGGAATGCAGACCAACATCCGTCTCGATGCGAACGAGGAAGTCGACGTCCTCCTGATCCCGCGGGAAGCCGTTCTGGACCACGAGGGCGCCGACATCGTCTACGTCCTCCTGTCGGGCGAGGAGTTCCAACGCCGGGACGTCACGCTCGGGGACGCGTACGGCGGCATGGTCGCCGTCGTTTCCGGACTCGAGCCGGGTGAGCGCGTCGTGACCCAGGGCGCATACCAGTTGAAGCTGCAGGAGCTTCAGCCGGCGGACCCGGGCGTTCACCTCCACTGATCGCCCGGACCTCAACGACGGCAGGAGTACGGACGAATAGAACGCGATGCTCGACGGAATCATCCGCTGGTCCCTTCAGAACCGGCTGCTGGTGGTGTCCGCGGCCGCGATCCTCGTCGGTTACGGCGGCGTCGTGGCGTCGAGAACGCCCATCGACGTGTTTCCCGACCTGACCGCGCCGACGGTCACGATCCTGACCGACGCTCCAGGCCTGGCGCCGGAAGAAGTCGAGGCCCTCGTCACCGTTCCGCAGGAGTCCGTTCTGAACGGCGCTTCGGGCATCCTTCGCGTGAGATCGAATTCCGTGGCGGGCCTGTCGCTGGTGTTCGCGGAGTTCGAGCTCGACACCGACATCTACCGCGCCCGTCAGACCGTCACGGAGAAGCTCCAGCAGGTCCGCATGCCCGACGGCGTCGATCCGCCCGTCCTGGGGCCGATCTCCTCGACCATGGGCGAGATCATGCTGATCTCGATGCGGGGCGCGGATTCGACCTCGGCCATGGACGTCCGCTCGCTCGCGGACTGGGTGGCCCGGCCGCGCCTGCTCTCCATCCCCGGCGTGTCGCAGGTCACCGTGATCGGGGGGGACCTCCGCCAGTACCAGGTTCTGGTCGATCCGGTCCGGCTCGTCGACTACGACATCTCGCTCGAGGAAGTGACCGCGGCCGTTCGGGCGGCGAACGCCGTCAGCGCCGGCGGCATCATGGAACGGCCGAACGAGGAGTACCTGATCCGGGGGCAGGGCCGGGTCTCCGACCTGGCCGGACTGGCCGCGTCGGTCATCACCGTGCGCGACGGCCGGCCCGTGCTGGTGGGCCACGTGGCCGAAGTCCGGATCGGCGCCGCCATCCGGCGCGGCGACGGCAGTTTCAACGCCCGGCGCGCCACGATTCTGGCCGTGCAGAAGCAGCCGGGCGCCAACACGATCGAGTTGACGTCCGAGATCGAAGCGACGCTCGCGGACCTGAGGGCGGCGCTGCCCGGCGATGTCACGATCGACACGGAGGCGTTTCAGCAGGCCCGTTTCATCGAGCTCGCCGTCGGCAACGTGCGCCAGGCCCTGATCGAGGGCGGCGTGATGGTGGCCGTGGTCCTGTTCCTGTTCTTGTGGAACTTCCGGACGACGCTGATCAGCCTGACGGCGATCCCGTTGTCGCTGACCGCGGCCGTCGTGGCGATGAGCTATTTCGGGATCGGCATCAACACGATGACCCTGGGCGGGTTGGCCATCGCGATCGGCGAGCTCGTCGACGACGCCATCATCGATGTCGAGAACGTCTTCCGGAGACTGAAGCAGAACGCGGCGGCCGCCTCGCCGGAACCCGTACTGGGAGTCATCTACCGAGCCTCGAGCGAGATCCGGAACTCGATCTTCTTCGCGACGATGATCATCATCCTGGTGTTCCTGCCCCTGTTCTCGCTGGCCGGCTTCGAAGGCCGCATGTTCGCCCCGCTGGCCTTCGCCTACATCGTGTCCATCACCGCGTCGCTGGTGGTGGCTCTGACCGTGACGCCGGTCCTGTGCTACTGGTTCCTGGGACGCTCGCGTCTCATCCGGCGGCCCGGTGACGCCGCGGTCGTGCGCTTCTCGAAGAGGGTCTATGCCCGCGTTCTGGACTGGACACTGGGGCATCCGCGCGAGGTCATCGTCGTCGCGCTCATGCTGCTGGTCGTTTCGCTGTCGCTGATCCCGCTGATGGGCCGGGAGTTCCTGCCGCCGTTCAACGAGGGGGCGATGAACATCAACGTGACGCTTCCTCCGGGAACGTCGATGCAGGAATCCAGCCGGATCGGAGCGTTGGTCGAGGAAGCCCTTCACGAGATTCCGGAGGTCGTGTCCACCACGCGGCGAACCGGGCGCGCCGAACGGGACGAGCACGCCGCCGGCGTCAACGCGAGCGAGCTGGAGGTCGTCACCGACACGGCGGCCAGAACCCATCTCGAAGTCATGGACGCCGCGCGCGAAACGCTGGCCCGCATTCCGGGCGCCGGCGTCGAGGTCGGCCAACCCATCTCCCACCGCATCGATCACCTGCTGTCGGGCACGCAGGCGCAGATCGCGATCAAGCTGTTCGGGCCCGATCTGCCGACGCTGCGGACCAAGGGCGAGGAAATACGGCAGGCGATCGAAGGCGTTCCCGGCGTGGTGGACCTGCTCCTGGAGCCGCAGGTGGGGACGCCTCAGGTGCAGGTGCGGGTCGACCGCACCAACGCCGCGGCCGTCGGGGTTTCCGCGGCCGGCCTTTCCCATGCGGTCGAGAACGCCTTCAACGGCGTGGTGGTCGGGCAGGTGCGCGAACGGCAACAGAGCTACGACATCGTCGTGCGCCTCGCCGACTCGGCCCGCGGTTCGGTGGAATCGATCGGCAATACGCTGATCACGGCCCCCGACGGAACGAAGATCCCGATCGGTCAGGTGGCCGACGTGCGCGTGGACCGCGGCCCCAACACGATCAACCGCGAGAACGGCCAGCGGCGGATCATCGTGCAGTCCAACGTTTCGGGCCGGGACCTGGGGAGCGTGGTCGACGACGTGCGCGCCGCGATCGAGAGCCGGGTGGTTCTGCCGGAGGGGTATTTCCTCGAGTACGGCGGGCAGTTCGATGCGCAGGAATCGGCCATGCGGCGCATCGTCGCGCTCAGCTTCGCGGCGGCCGCCGGCATATTCCTGCTCCTGTACATGGCGTTCGCTTCGGTCCGGACGTCGCTGCTCGTCATGGCCAACCTGCCGCTGGCGTTGATCGGCGGCGTCGTCATCGTGTTCCTGTCCGGCGGGACGCTGTCGGTCGCTTCGTTGATCGGGTTCATCACGCTGTTCGGCATCGCAACCCGGAACGGGATCATGCTGGTCACGCACTACCGCTACCTGATGCGGCGCGGAGTCGGCTTCCGGGACGCGATCGTACAGGGATCGATGGACCGCTTGAGTCCCATTCTCATGACGGCCCTGGTGACCGGCGTGGGGCTGATTCCCATGGCCCTCGGCGTCGGCACTCCCGGCAAGGAAATACAGCAACCGATGGCCGCCGTCATTCTCGGGGGCATGCTCACGTCGACGTTCCTCAACATGGTCGTCATTCCGACGCTGTACATGAAGCTCGGAAGCGCGACGTTGCCGGCGGCGGACGACGACTGGGGCGCCGACCCCGATCCGGCGGGCGGCGCGGGCCACGCCGCGTCCGCTTCCCGGGTGGATTGACAACAGGCGCCGGCGACCCGGATAATAGAAACCCGGTTGAGTGAGACGGCGCAACGATCGGGGTTGCGCTTACCGGCATGGCGGCCGGCTCATTCGGACATAGACGTCCAACGCATGCGCTCGACGCGTGTGCCTGGGCGTTTTTTTTGTTTTCGAACCGGGGACGTTCGTGTTGAGCACGCATTTGTCCAGAACCACGGAAACGGGGTCGGGTTCCGAGCAACTCGAGGCGCTGGTCGAGGTCGGGAACGCGCTGTCGCTCGCGCTGTCGCCGGCGACGGCGTTTCAGGGCGTTCTCGAGGTCATGGAGCGCGAGCGGGCAGTCTTGCGCGGCGCGGTGACGTTGCTCGACAGCCGGTCGGGCGAAATCCGGATCGCGGCGTCGAGCGGTCTGACGACGGCGGGCCGCGCCGCCCGCTACCGTCTGGGCGAGGGCATCATGGGGCGTGTCGTGGAGACCGGCAAGCCCGTCGTCGTGCCCCAGGTGAGCCGGGAACCCACGTTTCTCCACCGCGCCGGCGAGCGCCGGAACCTCGACAAGCAGGAGATCACCTACTTCTGCGTTCCCATATTCGTCAACACCCGCGCGGTGGGCGCATTCGGCGCGGACTTCGGCTACGCCGAGGACCGGGACTACGACGCCGAGCTCCGATGCATGCAAGTCGCCGCGGCCATGATGGCGCAGGCCATCAAGGCCGACCACATGGTCGACGAGGAGCGGCGCCACCTGATGGAAGAGAACACGCACCTCCTGGGCGAATTGAGGGAGAAGTACGACTTCTCGTCGATCATCGGCACGACGGCGTCGATGCGGGAAGTCTACGAACAGGTGGCTCAGGTGGCGCACACGCGGACGACCGTGGTGATCCGGGGCGAGTCGGGGACCGGCAAGGAAATGATCGCCCACGCCATCCACTACAACTCGCCGCGGGCCGAGAAACCGTTCATCAAGGTCAATTGCGCCGCGCTGCCCGAGACGCTGATCGAATCCGAACTGTTCGGATACGAGAAAGGGGCGTTTACCGGGGCGTCGGTGCGCAAGAAGGGCCGGTTCGAGCTGGCCGAGGGCGGCACGATCTTTCTGGATGAGATCGGAGACGTCAACGCGGCCACGCAGGTCAAGCTCCTGCGAGTGTTGCAGGAGAAGGAATTCGAGCGTCTGGGAGGCACCGAGACGCTCCGGGCCAACGTCCGTGTCATCGCGGCCACCAACCGCGATCTCGAGCACGCGATGGCCGACGGCGCGTTCCGCGACGATCTCTACTACCGGCTCAACGTGTTCTCGATCGCCGTGCCCCCGCTCCGGGAACGCAAGTCCGACCTGCTGCTGCTGGCCGACCACTTTCTGCAGAAGTTCGCGCGGGAGCACAAGAAGGTGGTCCGCCGGATCGCGACCGGCGCGATCGACATGCTGATGAGCTATCACTGGCCGGGCAACGTGCGGGAACTGGAGAACGTGATCGAACGCGCCGTGCTGGTCAGCGGCGACGGCGGCGTGATTCACGGCCGTCATCTGCCCCCGACCGTGCAGACGGCCCAGGCCTCGGGAACGACGATCGGTCAATCCCTGGCCGAGGCCGTCGAAGCGTTCGAGCGCGACATCCTCCTGGACGCTCTCAAGACCACCCACGGCAACCAGGCCAAGGCGGCGCGCCTGCTGGACACCACGTCGCGGATCTTGAACTACAAGGTTCGAAAATACGGCATCGACTGCGCGCGTTTCGCGCGCTGACGCCCGCCACATTCCTGTCGAGCGCCGCGGCGCGGGACGACAACAATGTAGCTTGGCTCGAGCCCGGCATGCCCTCCGCATCGGGTCGAATCGGCCTATCTTGTTGAAATAAAAAGAACTCGTGAGTATGGAACGCGTGTTGCTTATGCAACAGGCAGGATGAGCGCGTCTTCGAGAACGGCGAACCGGTACTTCGACCCCCGCGCCTTTCGCATCGGCGCGGCGGCGGCCGGGTTGGTTCTCCTCATGATCGTCGTCGGTTCCAGCGGCCTCGACCACTTCGACTGGGCGTTGACCACGTACGCCGTGGCCAGCGTGTTCGCGGCCTTTTCGGTCGTTTACCGATACGCGGTGTGGGCCGGGCGTCCGCCGACGCGCATGTACCTCCGCCGCGGCTGGCAGGCGTTCCGGAGCGGCCGCGGACGGAGCGGGCGGGGCGCCCGGCTCGGAATCGGTGCCCTCGGGGGAAACGCGGCTCGGCTCGGCCGGCTGCTCTTGAACAACTTCGTCCTGCAGACTTTCATCAACCGCCGAAGCGTTGAGCGCTGGATCATGCACGCCGGCCTGTCCTGGGGCGGGATGCTGGCGTTCGGCATCACGTTCCCGCTCGTCTTCGGCTGGGTTCATTTCGAGACGCTGGCAACGGACGCGGAGGTCTACCGCGTCTTCGTGTTCGGTTTTCCGGTCGATCAATTCCACGTCGGAAGCTTCCGCGGACAACTGTTCTTCAACCTCCTGAACATTTCGGCCCTGCTCGTGCTCCTGGGATTGGCGCTGTCGGTCAAGCTGCGCATGCATGACGGCGGCGAGCTGGCCGTGCAGACGTTCGCCGACGACGTGTTCCCGCTCCTGCTCCTGCTGGCCGTAACGGTGACCGGGCTGATGCTGACCGTGAGCGCCAAGCTGCTCTCCGGCTACGGGTTCGCGTTCATCGGCCTGTCGCATGCCGCCAGCGTCATCGCCCTGCTGCTCTACCTGCCGTTCGGAAAGCTGTTTCACATCGTGCAGCGGCCCTTGTCGCTGGGTGTCGCCTTCTACCGGCATGCGGGCGAGAACTCTCCGCGGGCGTCCTGCATGCGCTGTGGCGAGGACTTCGCTTCGGGAGCGCACGTGGCCGACATGAAAGAGGTGCTGGACCAGTTGGGGCTGGACTACCGGTTCGAAACGGGCTCGGGAATCGTCCATTACCAGGACGTCTGTCCGGCCTGCCGGCGGCGAATCGTCACGCTGAACCAGGGGGCGGCCCTGGGCCGTTAGGAGCCTGAGGTGAAACGCCTGCTGCATTCGACCGGCGACGCATCCCGTCTGGACTGCGTTGCTCGTCGGTCACATATCGGGAATATGCTCCCTCCTCGCGCCTTGCCAGACGGGCGCCTCACCGGTCTCGGTGCGACGCGGGGTTTCACCACAGGCTCTTAGCGAAACCATGGCGATACCGGCACTGGAGGAACGCGAATTCATCGAGCGGTTCGGACCCACCCTTCACTACGGTCCGATGCACGGCGGCGAACGGCCGAAACCCGACACGCATGTCCGCACGCACTGCTGTTTCTGCGGCGTCCAGTGCGGCATTCAGCTCGAGGTCCACGACAACAAGGTCGTCGGTTTCGAGCCTTGGGAGGAGTTTCCCGTCAACCGCGGCATGCTGTGTCCGAAAGGCGTCAAGCGATACATGCAGAACGGGCATCCGGATCGCCTGCTGGCCCCCATGGTCCGTACGCCGCGGGGTTTCGACGCCACCGGATGGGACGACGCCCTGAACCGGACCGTCGCGGCGATCCATCGAATTCAGGCGCGGCACGGGAAGGACGCGTTCGCCGTTCTGGGCGGCGCCTCCATGACCAACGAGAAGGCGTACCTGCTCGGCAAGTTCGCCCGCGTCGCCCTGAAGACGGCCAACATCGACTACAACGGCCGGTTGTGCATGGTGAGCGCCGGGGCGGCCAACAAGGCGGCTTTCGGCGTCGACCGCTCGGCGAATCCCTGGAGCGACATACCGCTGGCGCGCGCGCTGATCATCAGCGGCGCCAACGTCGGCGAATGCTTTCCCATTCTGACCGACTACATCTGGCGGGCGCGCGACAACGGCGCCAAGATCATCGTCATCGATCCCCGGATGACGCCGATCGCCCGCACGGCCGACCTGTTCCTGCCCGTCCGGCCCGGACGCGACAGCGCGTTGGCCAACGGCATCCTGCACGTGATGATCGAGCGCGGGTGGATCGACCGTGAGTTCATCGAAGCGCATACGGTGGGATTCGACCAGGTGTCGGGCGTCGTCGCCGGTTATCCGCCGGATGTCACCGAGGCCGTCACGGGGGTTCCGGCGTCGAGCATCGTCCGGGCCGCCGAGATCTGGGGCCCCGCCGAAACCTCGATGCTGCTGCACGCGCGCGGCGTGGAGCATCACACCAAGGGCGTCGAGAATTGCCGGTCCTACATCAACCTGGTCCTGGCCACGGGCCGCATCGGCCGGCCCGGATGCGGCTACGGGACGCTGACGGGCCAGGGGAACGGTCAGGGCGGCCGTGAACACGGGCAGCGCACCAACCAGTTGCCCGGAGGCCGGGACATCGAGAACCCGGAAGACCGCCGCTTCATCGCGGATTTCTGGCAGGTGCCCGAGGCCGAGATCCCGCATACGGGCCTCACGGCATGCGAGATCATCGACGCCATCGAGGACGGGCGCATCCGCGGCCTGCTGTCGATCAGCTTCAATCCGCTGGTGTCGATCCCGGACGCGGACCGAACGCGCGCGGCTCTCGGCCGGTTGGAACACTTCACGTGCATCGATTTCTTCCTATCCGAGACGGCGCGTTACGCCGATGTCGTGTTGGCCGGCTCGTTGCAGGAGGAGGACGATGGGACCGTCACGACCGGCGAAGGGCGCTGCGTGCGGTTGCGGCAAGCCGTCACCCCGCCGGGGGAAGCCCGCGTGGATTGGGAAATCATCGTCGACATCGCCCGCCGCCTCGGCTACGACGAGCAGTTTCCCTATGCGATTCCCAAGGACATCTTCCGGGAGCTGGCTAGGGCGTCCGCGGGCGGCAACGTCGACTACAGCGGCATGGACTACGCCCGGATCGAAGAGAACATGGGAATCTTCTGGCCGTGTCCCTCGCGCGGCCATCCGGGAACGCCGCGGCTGTTCGAGGGCCGTCGATTCCATCATCCCGACGGCCGGGCGCGGTTCCAGGCGTTCGAGTACCGGCCGCCGGCCGAAGACGTGGACGCGGAGTATCCGCTGTTCCTTACCACCGGACGCGTCGTCTCGCAGTACCTGAGCGGCAACCAGACGCGGCGTATCGGGCCGCTCGTGGACCAGTATCCGGAACCGCTGTGCGAGATGCACCCGCTGTCGGCGGCGCGGATCGGTGTCGCCGACGGCGACCCCGTGCGCGTCGAGACACGGCGCGGAGCGATCGAGGTCCCGGCCCGGTTGGTCCGCACGATCCGACCCGACACGGTGTTCGTTCCCTATCACTGGCCGGGCCCGAAGTCGGCCAACCTGCTGACGAACCGGGCATTGGACCCGGTTTCGAAGATTCCCGAGTTCAAGGTGTGCGCCTGCCGCGTCCGCCGCGCCGGCGCCTCGGCCGATGCCTCCGGGACGGTGTCGGATGACTGAGTACGAGTTCTTCATCGATCCCTCGCGTTGCATCGGATGCGAAGCCTGCAAACAGGCGTGCACGGAGTGCGACACGCACCGCGGCCGCTCGATGATTCACCTGGAGTTCGTGGACCGGGCCGTCAGCACGCAGACCTCGCCGGTGGTGTGCATGCACTGCGAGGATCCGACCTGCGCCCGGGTCTGTCCGGCCGACGCGATCAAGCAGACCGACGACGGGATCGTGCAGAGCTCGATCCGGGACCGCTGCATCGGTTGCTCGAACTGCGTCCTGGCGTGCCCGTTCGGCGTCCCGCACTACGTGGCGGCCATCGACCAGATGGTCAAGTGCGACATGTGCTACGACCGGACCAGCATCGGCCGCAAGCCGATGTGCGCCACCGTCTGTCCGAGCCAGGCGCTGTTCTACGGAACGCGCGAAGAACTGGAGCGGTTGCGGTCGGAGACTCCCGTCAACGATTTTCGGTTCGGGAATCAGCGGGTCCGCACCAAGGTGCACCTGATGTCGAGTCCGGGCGCCGACGACATGGACGTCGACGTCATGCGGTTCATGGCCGGCGCGGAACCCGACGTCCGGATCGAGGAACTGGCCGTATGGACGGAGGACAGCGTTGCCGCTCGATCATAACGAAAGACAGTCAGGACGCGACGGCGCGCGTTGGCGCCAGGACTTTCCGATCCAGTCGGGAGAGGCCAGCTACGCGGCGCGGCGCGAGTTCACCAAGTTTCTGGGATTGACCTCGACAGCTTTCGTCTTCGGGACCCTGATCGCCGCGGGGCGCTCGATCTGGAAGCGCTGGGCCGCGGCCTCCCACGCGCCGCGAGCCGTGGCGCGGGTTGCCGAGGTCGACGTCGGAGCCTACAAGCTGTTCCGGTACCCGACCGACGGCGATCCGTGCATCCTGCTGCGTCTGGGGCCGTCCGCCTTTGCCGCGTTCAACCAGAACTGCAGCCACCTGGCGTGCCCGGTCCACTTCGATACAGAGGCCGGCCATCTTCTCTGCCCATGCCACGCCGGCGTGTTCGACGCTTCGGACGGCCGTCCGCTGGCGGGCCCGCCCCGGCGCGGCCTCGACGCGCTCCGGGTCGACGTGCGCAACGGAACGATATGGGTATCCGATCCCGGAGGGGCGTCGACGTGAGTCCGCAACGGCGGTTGCGCGATCGCATCAGCGTGGTCCTGCACATGGCGATGACGTTCGTGATCACCATTCTGCTGGCCCAGCTCTGGTTGTTCACCGCGTCCCTGGAGGCCATGGAGGACCCGGACGCGCCCCTCGGCGTCGGTCTGGCCGCCCTGGCCGTATCGCTGGCCGGTTGCGCGGCCGTCTGGTGGTTGATCCGGGTCTTCCTGCGCACCGAGAGCGGCTCATGACGGTGCGCGGACAGAGACGCAAGCTGGTGGTCATCGGCAACGGCATGGCCGGCGCCCGCGTGGTCGAGGAAATCCTGGACCGCGCCCCCGACGCGTTCGACATCACGATGTTCGGCGCCGAGCCCTACGGCAACTACAACCGCATCCTTCTGAGCAGCGTCCTGGGAGGCGCCGAGGCCCCGACCGAGATCTTCATGAACCCCATCGGCTGGTACCGCGACAACGGCATTCGGCTGCACGCGGGCGTGAAAGCGAGCCGCATCGATCGCCGCAGCCGGGTGGTCGTCGGCCGGCGCCTGCGGAAAGACGCGTTGGCCTACACCGTGGACGCGGCGGACGAGGACGGGGCGGCCGAGATCGAGGAGCCCTACGACGTCGTCATCATCGCCACCGGGTCGCGGCCGTTCGTTCCTCCCGTCGAAGGGATCGAGGGCGCCGGCGCCTTTCTCTTTCGCACCATCGACGACTGCGCCCGCATCGCGGACTACGCGCGGGAATGCCGCCACGCGGCCGTCATCGGCGGGGGCCTCCTCGGGCTGGAAGCGGCGCGGGGACTCTTGACGCACGACGTCGAGGTCACGGTCCTGGAAGCCGCGCCCCAGTTGATGGCGGCGCAGCTCGACGCCGAGGCCGGCAAGATGCTCCGCAAGACCATCGAAGGGATCGGCATTCGCGTGATGTGCGGCGTCATGACGCGCCGCGTCGCGCGGTCCGATGAGGGCGTCACGCACCTGGAGTTCACCGACGGGAACCGGCTGGAGACCGACATGGTCGTCGTCAGCGCCGGCATCCGGCCGATCACGGAAGTCGCATCGGCTTCCGGATTGACCGTGGAACGCGGCATCGTCTGCGACGACCGGATGCAAACGAGCGATCCTTCCGTGTTCGCTCTGGGCGAGTGCGTCGAGCACCGCGGGCAACTCTATGGCCTGGTCGAGCCCATCTGGGAACAGGCGCGGACGCTCGCCGACGTATTGAGCGGCGTCCGTCCCGACGCCGTATACACCGGATCGAAACTGGGCACGAAGTTGAAGGTGATGGGCGTCGAGCTGGCTTCGATGGGCGAGACCGCCCCGGCGTCCGAAGACGATGAAGTGATCGTCTACCGGGAGCCGGTGAACGGGATCTACAAGAAGCTGATCGTTCGCGACCACCGCATCGCGGGCGCCATATTGCTGGGCGACACGGCCGCCGCCGACACGTTGATGCAAATGTACATGGCCGGCATCCCGGCGCCGGAGCGGCGGGCGGACTTGCTGTTCGGCTCCCCGACCGGCGTCGGTCTGCTTCAAGCGGCGGACCTGCCCGACAACGCCCAGATCTGCAACTGCAACGGCGTGAGCAAGAGCCGCATCGTCGAGGCCATCCGCAACGAGGCGTGCCAGAGCGTGGGCAAGGTGGCCGCCGCGACCAAGGCCGGTCTGGGATGCGGCTCCTGCAAGAGCCTCGTGGCGCAGTTGCTCGAGACCTGCCTGGGTGAAGTCGCCTTCGATCCCAGCGAGCACTACTACGTACCCGGCGTGCCGCTGGAAAAATCGCGCCTCGTCGCCGAGATTCGCAACCGCGGCATCAAGTCCGTCAGCGAAGTCTTCCGGCAGCTGGCCGGCGGGCGGGAGGACCCCGACAGCAAGGTCGGGCTCGCGTCGCTGCTCAAGACGCTCTGGCCCGACGAATACGAGGACGAGCGCGACGCGCGTTTCGTGAACGACCGCGTGCACGCCAACATCCAGAAGGACGGCACGTTCTCGGTCGTGCCCCGCATCTACGGCGGCGTGACGACGCCCGACGAATTGATGCGCATCGCTCGCGTGGCCGTCAAGTACGCGGTTCCCATGGTCAAGCTGACCGGGGGGCAGCGGATCGACCTGCTCGGCATTCGTCGGGAGGACCTGCCCGGCGTCTGGAAGGACCTGGGCATGCCCAGCGGACACGCGTACACGAAGGCGTTCCGTACGTGCAAGAGCTGCGTCGGCACCGATTTCTGCCGCTACGGCCTCGGCGATTCGATCGCGTTGTCCCAGAAGATCGAACGGCGGTTTCAGGGCGTGGAATCGCCGCACAAGATGAAGCTGGCCACGGCCGGATGCCCGCGCAACTGCTCGGAGGCCTACGTGAAGGACGTGGGGGCGGTCGCGATCGAGGGCGGACGGTGGGAGTTATACGTCGGCGGGGCCGCCGGCGGCAGCGTCCGCAAGGGCGATCTGCTCCACACGGTCGACTCTCACGACGAGGTGCTCCGTTTCATCGGCCGGTTCATCCAGTATTACCGCGAGCACGGCAAGTACCTGGAACGCACCTACGGGTTCGTCGCCCGGATCGGTATCGAGAACCTGAGGAAGATCCTCGTCGAGGACAGCCTGGGCGTCGGCCGGCGACTGGACGCCGACATCCGGAAGGCCGTCGACGCATACCAGGATCCGTGGAAGGAAGCCGACGCGCCCGCGTACGCGGAACAGTTCAGCGGGCCGGGGCTGGCCCACGTGCTGGAGGTGGCCGAGAACAATGGCTGAGACCGGAACCCGGACAGTGATACGCGTGGGCGAGGCCGCCGACATTCCGGTCGGGCAGGGACGCTGCTTCGTGCTGGGGGACGAGACCATCGCGGTGTTTCGACAACGCGACGGCCGCGTCTTCGCGACCCAGAACCGGTGTCCGCACCGCGCGGGCCCCCTGGCCGACGGCATCGTCGGCGGCAACCACGTGATCTGTCCGCTGCACGCCCACCGGTTCGACCTGGAAACCGGGAACGGCAGCGAACCGGGCGAGTGCGTGCGCGTCTACGAGACCGAGGTCGTCGACGGCCAGGTTCGTCTCCGATAGGCCGGCCGACATTCCCGTCGGTCCCCGGCGCCGTCTCCACAAATTCGTCGCGCCCCGGGACGTCCAATCGATCCAAGTCTTGGAAGACGTCCTTGTTTTTCAGTCGGATGTGGAGATTCCCCCCTATGGCACGCGGATTGCTATTCCATCCGTCGGCGCCGCGCATGGTGCGCGGCGGGCGCAAGAGAAGGGACCCACGTGGATTTCCAACACAAGGCCACCCGAATCGATCTGTTGTCGGTGCGCACCATTCCCATGCGGACGTTCCACATGACGTGGTTCGCGTTCTTTCTGTGTTTCTTCGGCTGGTTCGGCATCGCGCCGCTCATGGCGGTGGTTCGGGAAGACTTGAACCTCACGGCCGCGCAGGTGGGCAACACGGTCATCGCGTCCGTGCTGATCACGGTGTTCGGACGTCTGTTCATCGGATGGCTTTGCGACAAGATCGGCCCGAGGCGCGCGTATACGTACCTGTTGATCGCCGGATCGCTGCCGGTCATGGGGATCGGGTTGTCGAACAGCTACGAGACGTTTCTGCTGTTCCGCCTCGCGATCGGCGCCATCGGCGCGTCGTTCGTCATCACGCAATACCACACGTCGGTCATGTTCGCGCCCAACGTCGTCGGAACGGCCAACGCCACGACGGCCGGTTGGGGCAACCTGGGCGGCGGCGTGACCCAGGCGGTCATGCCGTTGCTCCTGTCGGCGGTCCTGTTCTTCGTCGCCAGCGAGTCGTTGGGATGGCGGATCGCGATGGTCATTCCCGGGGCCGCCCTGTTCGTTACAGGCTTCCTCTACTGGCGTTACACGGCCGATTCGCCCGACGGCAACTACGACGAGCTCCGGGCCCGGGCCGCGATGGCGTCGTCGAGCTCCATCAACGGGACCTTCCGGGAGGCGGCCCGCGACGTGCGGGTCTGGGCGCTATTCGTGATTTACGGGGCGTGCTTCGGGATCGAGCTGACGATCAACAACGTGGCCGCCCTCTACTACTTCGACTACTTCGACCTCGACGTTCGGACGGCCGGGCTCGTGGCGGCGTTGTTCGGCGGGATGAACCTGTTCGCGCGGACCCTGGGCGGCGCCTTCGGCGACCGATGCGGCAGACGGTGGGGACTGAAGGGCCGGGTCCGATTCATGGGCGTCGTCGTGCTGTTGGAGGGCCTGGCGTTGATACTGTTCTCGCAGATGACGCTGCTGCCGCTCGCCATCGGCGCGATGATCCTGTTCAGCCTGTGCGTCCAGATGTCGGAGGGCGCGACGTATTCGGTCGTCCCGTTCATCAACAGGCGGGCGCTGGGCTCGGTCGCCGGCATCGTGGGCGCGGGCGGCAACGCGGGCGCCGTCGCCGCGGGGTTCCTGTTTCGCGCCTCCAGCGTGTCCTGGCCGACGGCGTTCCTGATTCTCGGCGTTATCGTCATCGCCGCGTCGTCGCTGACGCTGCTGGTGCGGTTCTCGCTGGCCGAGGAAACGGCCGTCCGAGAGGAAACCGAATCGCGGCTCAAGCAACCCGACGCGATGGCCGCCTAGCCCGCATTTCTCACCGAGTCTACTGAAGCGGGCCGGCGGGCCTGGATCGAGCGGATGGCAGCCGGGCGGCCGCCATGGGGCGGCTGAATCGACGGTTGACGGCCGCGATATCACGTCGTCGGAAGCGCAGCGGGGG
>JAJEDW010000061.1 GCA_022821265.1 Acidobacteriota bacterium | reverse complement strand
GGCCGAGCGGGTGGCCGGCATGATCAACGCCGGGGACGCCGAGGGATGGATGGCGATCGCCGCCGACAACCTGGTGTTCCTGGACGAGGACTGAGGTGCTTGCGGACGGGTTCGACCGGCCTGCGGGCAACGGATCGGCGGAACCCGTCCGTCGCGTTGGGTGTGGTGAAACGACCGAGATTCCAGCGGGGCAACCCGAGAGCGCGCCGGATCCAGGCGCCGCTGTCCGGTATCGAGTTGGCACTGGTGGCCGCGGGCTGCCGATACGTCGGGAGTCCGTACCACAAGCACGTCTTGGGCTTTGCCGGAATGCCGCGCCCGCAGGCCGAACGCCAGCCTGTGTCCCGAAGACTTGGTCAATCGCCGCGAACTCGTGGAGACGTGGCTCCGGGACGCCGTGCGTGCAGGCAACGTCGGAGGTTGGGACGGCGGTTTTCACCGCTACGTTCGGCATCGCGAAGGTGAGATCGTGTTCGAGGCGCGGCAGGGCTCTCCCGGTTCCGGCGAGTACCACGGGTATCCGCTCGAGCCCAGTCAACACGTCCAGGGACTCGAATGAGCGTACGATTTCAATTCGACTGGGTGGATGCGGGGCCGTCTCCCGACAAGCTGGCGCAATTCACGATGGCCACGTTCTCCGTGTGCGTCGGCGACGCCGTTGTCACATCCGTTCTGGACAGAGAACGGCGCATCTACCGGGAGGAGGTCGTGGTGCCGCTGTTCAACGTGGCCGAGTGGTTGGTCACGAACTGGTGGCACATTTGGTACGAGGTCGGCGATGCTGCTGGGTCGACGCCCGATTTCGAGTCTCGTCATAACTTGGCGTTTGCGGGTGACGGGTTCGTACTGCCGAACTTGCGCATGACGCCGGCCTCGGGCCGGACGCGCCTGGCGTGGAATCGCTACAAGCCGAAGTACGCCCGCATCGAGTTTGTCGACGAGGGTCAGCACGACGTCGAACGGGCGGAACTGGAACTCGAATTCCGTCGTCTCATCGACGCGGTGTTGGATCGCCTGCACGGCCAGCCCGAATGTGCCGCCGCCGCGGGCAGCCTGGGACGCGCGTGGACAGCGATCGACGACCTGGATGACGAGGAACTCGAGTTCAGCCGCGCGGCCGCGTTGGTGGGTGTCGATCCCTTCGACGCGCCGGATCAAGTTGCAGACGCCATCGTGGCTTTCTGCGAACGCGTCGATCCGTCCATTCGCGACGACGCCTTGGCATTGGCGAGCGACGGGCTGTTGGCCGGAGTATCGCAATGGTTGGGACAGGCCGCGGACGCGCTGGCGCGAGCACCGCGGGACAGCGCGTGGGCGGAAGTTCGCTCGACGTTGTCACTTCCCACCGCGGCCGAACCGTGGCTGCGGGGTTACGATCTCGCCCGCGGTGTGCGCGACATGCTCGGACTCGACGACCGGCCGATCGATCCCTCGAAACTCGATGGCCTGGCGATCCCGCGGTGGGATACGGAGCCGCCGTCCGGGCGTATTCACGGACTGGTCGGAACGGACAGTCCGGCTTGTGTGACGGCGCCGCGGGGTCCGGTCGGCGTCCGATTCCTCGTGGCGCGCGCTCTGGGTGAATACCTGAGCCGGCGCGTCCCGGGGCACGGGCTTCTGAGCTCGCTGGCCACGGATGGTCAAGCGCAGTCGCGGGCGTTCGCGGTGGAATTCCTGTCGCCGGCGCGCGCGCTGCGCAAGCGGATTCCAGGCGACGCCGTTTCCGTTGAAGACACGGACGAACTGGCCACTGAATTCGGCGTGTCCAGCGAATTGGTTCGACGCCAGATCGAAAACCACGGCATCGCGACGATCGTCGAGCCGTGACGGGAGCGGCCATTACCTGCAAGACATGCGTTCAACGCCATTCCGCCGCCAGAAAAGAAACGGCCGGAGGCGTCCGCCGCCCCCGGCCGTTGCTTGACGCTGGGACCGCTCAGTTCGAACGGGTGGTCGCGTAGTCGTAGTGGTTCTGGGCCCACTCGATGGTCCAGATCGTGGGCTCGACGTAGACGTTCTTGTCCACGCCCAGCGGCAGCGTCGCCACGTAGCTCAGGTCCTCGGGCACGGTGCCGCCCTGGTTGGCGATGAACTTCGGGATTGGGTTCGACCAGAACGGATAGGTGACGTCGCCCTCGCGGTATGCCGCGTCGATGTCGTCCTCGCCCTGCGTGAAGATGTCGAACGTCTTCCAGTAGAACCCGCCGCTCTCGGTCCGCGCCCGCCAGAAGAAGCGCGAATCGATCGTGATGGCCTCGTGCGTCACCATGTAGTCGTAGGAGTCCCTGCCTTGCCGGCGAATCGAGATCGCCGTAACGTTCCGGTGGCGCGCACGCGGCGGCGGGCGCACCGAGCTTCGGACGCCCCGCCGGATACACGGATCCATGCTTTCGCAGCCTGTCAAGCCGCTACGCTTTGACGCCGCCGGCAATCCATAATTTGCCGCGAAATTCACGGCGGGTCTGGTGGCCGAACCGAAGTCGCCTTTGTCCGGACAATCCGGGGCGCGCATGTCGTGGAAAACCGCGGACTTCCCGCGGCGGACGGTGTTTCCCGTTCGGAGACGCTTGGCGCGCCTCCCGTCGCGACCGTGTTTCGGGCGAGTTCCGCGCACCGGGGACACGCGCGTCCGAGTCGGGCAAGCCGCGTGCACACCCAAAGGCCATGGCGTACCATATTGCGCACACGGGAGGCGTTCGATGCCCCCGTCCATAGAAGAACGCGTGGCGTTCGTGGAAGGCAAGGTGGAAGAGCATTCTCGCGGATTCGGCGAGGCCCGAGAGATGTGGGTCCACGTGGACGGTCAGGTCCGCGACCTGGACCAGAAAGTCGACCGGTTCCGGGGCGAGCTGGGAGCGCGGATCGACGCCGTTCACAGCGGTTTGAGTTCGCGGCTCGACGCGCTGGACCGGAAGGTCGACCGGTTCCGGGATGAGTTGAGCGCGCGGATCGACGCCGTTCACAACGGTTTGAGTTCGCGGATCGATGCGCTGGACCAGAAGCTGGACCAGAAGATGACCAATCAGTTCCGCTGGATTGTCAGCATCCAGGTCACGGTTCTGGTCGCCATCGTCGTCGCGTTCTCCCGGGGTTGAGCCCGGCGCGGCCGTTCGGGCCGGACCTTCAGCCGCGCAACGCGTTGTAGTTGGCCAGGCAGCGCTCGGCCGCCTCCAGCTCGGGCAGGGGGCTGTCTTCCTGCTCGATCAGGTAGTACTCCACGCCGCCCACGTCCTCGGCGGCCTCGAAGATGTCCAGCCACGGCGAGGCGCCCTCGCCGAACAGCACGCGGTAGCCGGCGTCCTCGCCCGGTCCCCAGTCCTTGCAGTGGATACTGGCGATGCGGCCCGGGTTCCGGCGGATCCACGCCACCGGATCGGCGCTGGCGGCCACGGCCGTGCCGACGTCGAGCTGGAGCGTGACGTCGGGCTCGGTGTTCGCGGCCAGGATGTCCATGGCCCGCCGCTCGCCGTCCACCGCCGCCCACTCCGCGGCGTGGTTGTGAAAACCCGCGCGCATGCCCATCGGCCGCAGCCGCTCGGCCGCCGCGTTCAGCATCTCGGCCACCGAAAGCCAGCCGTCCAGGCCGCTGACCCGCGGCGGGCTGGCCATGACGATCGAGTCGGATCCGATGATGCGGTTCAGCTCGATGGCGTTGCCCAGGCCCTCCTCGGTGAACGCGCTGGCGCTGTTGTGCGTGGAGGGGCAGCGGATGCCCAGGTCGTCCATCAGCACGCGGACCGTGCGGGCGTACGCGGGCGTCCAACGGTAGTAGGGCGCGTAGAACTCGACGACCTCGTAGCCCATGCGGGCCACGGCCGTGACGGTCGCCTCCAGGTCGGCGGCCAGCTCGCCGCGGACCGAGTACAACTCGATCCCGACGGGGACCGGGCCGGCGTTCTGGGGCGTGTTTCCGAAGGCCGGCCGCGCCAGCGGCGACGCGGCCGCCATGGCCAGGAACGCGCGCCGGGAGAGTGTGTGCCGCATGGTCATGACCGTGAACATATCACAGGGCGGCGAGTCTCAATATGGCGCTGTTCGACACGCACGCGGCCGCCCTGACCACCGCGACGACGTCCCGGGGTTCCTCGCCGCAGAAGGGCTCAACCTATCGGATTCCGTAACCGCCGACGTGCCGCCATCCCGACGAAACTATTTCTTGGTCTGACGCCTCGCCTACCGGCTCGTTGTCCACCCGCGGCGAGGAACGCCGCGGGTACACTTGGGGTCGGCGCGACAAGGTTCCATTGACCGAACCTCGGGTGCTTCGTCGGCCAGACCCCGAGGTTTACGCGCCGCCGTCCGAATCCCGGCCCATGGTAGGCGCGGCGTTCCTCGCCGCGACTGAACAACGCGGCGGTAGCCGCGGCGTTAGCCCAATAAAATGATCTCTTTTCTCGCACCGACGTCTGCGACCCGCACTTCCCGAAGAACGCGAGCCCGAGAAGCCCGGCCTACAGGTCCCGTAACGCCGAACAACCACCGCGACCACACCGAAGTGAGAATCGCCGATCACGGGGGCCGGTGATGTACTCTTCCGGCGCGGGCTGCTAAGATTCGACGGCTGGGAATGTCCAGCACCGGAGGTTCGCGATCATGGGCAAGCTCATCATCGGCCCGCACATGCGCCTGCACGAGTGGGTGGCCGAGGAGAAGGGCTATTTCCGGGACGAAGGACTCGACTACGAGTTCACCGACACGACCGGCGGCTCGCCCCTCAGCGTCAAGTCGGCCGCGGAGCTGCCCCGAGACCAGGTCCGCGGCGCCTACCAGACCATCGAGGCGGGGCGGGCGTCGATGGTCAGCTCGGCGTGTCACTGGACGGTCAACATGGCCGCGGCGGCCGGGCACGGCCGGCTCTGGGCGGACTGCTACTCGGTCACGCCCGGCGGCGTCTTCGCCTCGCCCGATTCGGGCGTTCGCGCGCCGGAAGACCTGGCCGGCCGTCCGATCACGGTCGGCTACCAGTCCGGCAGCCACTACGCGACGATCCAGGCGCTGGAGCCCGTCCTGGAACGCGACGCCATCCGGCTGCACTTCGGCGGCATGCTCTTCCAGCGCCTCGAGCTGCTCGTCGACGGCGAGGTAGAGCTGGCCACGCTGTTCGGCGGGCCGCTCTACCTGGCCGAGCAGCTCGGTTTCCGCAAGATCCTGGACTGCAGCTTCATGATCACGGCCACGGTGCGGGCGGACACCGACGCGGCGGACCTCGCCGGGTTCGGAGCGGCGCTCCGAAGGGCGCAGGCCGACATCGATCTGCATCACCAGAAATACACGCACTACTACAGGAACGAGTTCCCGCAACGGTTCCGGGACACGATGGACACGCGGACGTTCGGTCCGGGCGAGCGCATCGTCTTCTCGCCCTACACGCGGGCGATGTACGACGCCTCGCAGCAATGGATCGAATCCTGGAACATCTTCGACGAGGGCCTCGCCGGCCGGAAGTGTTACGAGGAGTCCGTCGTCCACGCCGCGGCAACCCCGTCCGCTCCGGCCGGCGCCGCGCCGTCGGGAACGTAGAAACGGAGACAGACACGCGCATGGTAATCGACTCGCACGCACACGTGACCGCGCCCGACGGTTTGTACGTCTACAAGTCCGGCCTGCTCTCGCACCGCGGAGGCCACGGCCGCGGGTCGCCGCCCGGCATGTCCGACGACGAGGTCCGGGCCGCGCTGAACACGCCGGTCTTCAACTCGGGGTCCCACCTGGAGCAGTTGAAGGAAGCCGGGACCGACATGCAGTTGATATCGCCCCGGCCCTACCAGATGATGCACAGCGAGGACCCCCGGCTGGTGCGGTGGTGGATCGAGGAGAACAACAACGTCATCGCGCGCGAGGCGCGGATGATGCCCGACGTCTTTCGCGGCGTGTGCGGCCTGCCCCAGAGCCCGGGCGTCGGCCCGGCGGCGTGCATTCCCGAGCTGGAGCGGTGCGTGAAGGATCTGGGGATGGTGGGCTGCCTGATCAACCCCGACCCGGGCGAGTGCGGCGGGCACGAGACGCCGCCCATGGGCGACCGGTTCTGGTACCCGCTGTACGAGAAGCTGTGCGAGCTGGACGTTCCGGGCCAGATCCACTCCTCGGGATGCCGGTCCGGACGGCTCAGCTACTCGCTGCACTTCATCAACGAGGAGAGCATCGCCGTGGTTTCGTTGCTCAACTCCGAGGTGTTCGAGGATTTTCCGACGCTGAAGATCATCGTCTCGCACGGCGGCGGCGCCATCCCGTACCACGTCGGCCGGTTCGACGCCGGTGCGTTCCGGCGCGGGGGCGTGTCCTTCCTCGACAAGATGCGCCGGCTCTGGTACGACACCGTGCTCTACTCGGCCGACGCGCTCGAGCTGCTGTTCAAGACCGTGGGCGCGGACCGCTGCCTGTTCGGCACGGAGCGGCCCGGCGTGGGAACGGTCCGGAACCCGGAAACGGGGCGCTGGCTCGACGACACGCGCCCCATCATCGAGGGATTCGATTGGCTGTCGGCCGACGAGAAGAAGATGATCTTCGAGGACAACGCCCGGAAGGTGTTCAAGCTGACCGACGTGTGATCGCCGGGAGGAGAGACCCATGAGACACGCAACCCGTCGTTTTCCGGGAGGCCGCGCCCTGCTCGGCTGCGGGCTCGCCGCGGCGCTGGCCGCATGCGGGGCGCCGGACGCCCCCGAGGGAGACACCGGCGCGGGCCTCCGCCCGATCGTCGTCAACTACCCGACGCTCAGCGGCGGGTCCTGGCACCTGTTCATGGCCGCCGAGGGCGGCTACTACGAGAAGTACGGGCTGGACGTGGACCTGCGGTTCGGCACGCATCCCACCGGCATCGCCATGCTCACCAGCGGCGACGGGCACATGGCCGACTACTCGCTCGAGCAGGCCCTGATCGCCAGCTCGCGGGACGGGTCGCTGCGGATGATCGGCGGCGCGCTCAACAAGGGGACGTTCGCGCTGATGGCTTCGCCCGAGCTGTCGCGGGTGGAGGACGTGGCCGGGCGGCGTTTCGCGATCAGCACGATCGGCGACGCGCCCTACAACTACTCGGTCGCGCTGCTCTCCCGGTTCGGCGTGACGGCGCGCGACGTGGAGTGGACGCCGGTCGGGACGGGCGCGGCGGGCCGCGCGGCCGCGCTCGCCGGCGGGCGCGTCGACGTCACGCTGTTGACGGCGCCCACCTACTTCACGCTCGAGGACCAGGGATTCGTCAAGCTCGCCGACCTGGCCGAGTTCGACGACATCTACGCTTCGAAGGTCTACCTGGTGGCGGCCAGCGAGATCGAGGCCAACCCGGAGTTGCCCGAGCAGTTGATCCGGGCGCACGCCGAGGCGGTCGCGCGCTTCTACGCCGACAAGGATTTCGCCGTGGACGCGTACCTGGCCTACGACCCGGAGCAGAGCCGCGCCGACATCGAACGCATCTACGACAACTACTACGAGTCCAACCTGTGGGAACGCGTTCCCTACGTCATGGAGAGCGCCGTGACGGCGATCCTGGCGCAGGCCGACCGCGACGGCAATCCGCAACTGGAGACGTTCGACTTCTCGACCGTGATCGACAACTCGACCATCGACCGTCTGGTGGAGGAGGGGTTCTTCGAGGAGCTGTTCGGGCCGGAGATCGTCGAGGAGCAGGAGCGGAAGGCGGCCGAGGCGTTCCGGTAGGGGGCGGCGTTCATCGAAGCGGCCGCCCAAGGCGTGCGCGGCCCGTCCCGCGGCCGCGCCCCGTCCCGGGGCGTCTACCACTCCCGCGATGATTCGTCGTGGAGCGCGGTGGGCAGACGGTAGGATTGCTCGAAGTCACCCACGTTCGAGATGTTGAGCATCTCGATGTAGTCGTATCCGCGATTGAACCTGTGGAAACCGGGAATCCACTTCAACGCCCCGCTTCTCATCCGGTGCTTCAACCACAGCAGCGGAACCTGCGGCAACCTCTGGGACGGTGGGAACCGGAATCGATCGGCCAGTTCGTTTCCGATCAGCTCCCGGCACACCTGGTATATGAAGGTGGCGAACGCCCGGCGCTCTTTCGGAGTCTTGACCCCCAGCCGTAGCGGAGCACTGTTGACGACGCTGTTGGCCATGATGATCGCGTCGTCGTCCGGCGGGGGCTCGCACAACATCCCGATCTCGAAACTGCGGCGCGCCGCCTCGTGGTCCTCGAAGAGAATCGCCTCCGGGACGCCCATGACCCAGGCCGTGTACCTCCACACGTGGACGTAGCCCTCCCGCTCCCTGTCGTCGAACCGGGCTCCCAGGCGCGTGGCATGGCGGAGAAGGCGGGCCGAAAACGTCGTGGACGCGAGCATGACGTGGGCGGCGCTGACCGGCATGCCGTGCTCCGCCATGTCCCATTCGTCCGACGCCTTGATCAACATTCTGGACTGGGCATGCACCAGCCGGATTCGAAGAGTCAATCTCCATCCGTCTCCGGGGGGTTCCATCCCACCGGGAAGGAACTGCTCGGCCAGATGCAGCAGGTTCTGACGGAGGCGGCGAACGCCGTTGTCGGTGATGCGTCCCCGAATCCGGAAGGACTTGCTGATCAGCGTCGAGAAGCCTTCCACGATCGCGGCGCCGGCCAGGGCGGCCGGAATGATGTTGGAGTTCCGGATGAAGGCGGGCGTGGCCGCCTGGGCGAGTTCCCGATCGAACCATTCCGGAACGACCGACACCTCCTTCACGAGGGTCTTGATCGAGTCGGGAAGATGGTCGGGCAACCGGGAAGGGTCACCCAGCGCGGCGGCTATGAGCGAATGGACTTCGTCAGGAGCATGGTTCGCCGCCAGGTCCTCGACCACCCGATCCGCCAAGGGATCTCCGATCGTGGTATGGCGGATGTACTCCTCCGCAAACCGGGCATCGACGGCCCGCGCCGCCTCGTACCCGGGGATGAAGCTGGACGGAATCTTCATTCGGACGTCGAATCCCGGAGCCCGTGACAGCCGGCCGTCAAGTCCGCCGCTCCTTCGGCCGCGCCGGCGCCGTAGGCGTCGACAACCCTCGGCATGCCGGGGCGTGCCATGCTGACAGCCTCCCGCCGGCGGCAAACGCGCGCGGCGGCCGCCTCGTCGACATGTGGCTTGTCCGGTGTGTCCGCATACACGGCATCTCCGACAGCTACGTTCGCATGTACGTCTGACCGGAAAGCCCGACGTCGCCCATCGTCGTCTCCAGGAAGGCCTTCAGAGTCACCTTCTCGGATTCGGGCGCCCCGATTCCACCAGTATAGTCGCCGAATGTCCCCTCGCCGTCCACTCCTGAAACCGATCGTTGCCGAAGAAAACGAATGCCGCGCCGGCCATCGCTCTTGTTGCCGCCGGTGGACCGGATTCCATATGATGAGACCGGGACAAGCTGCGCGGGCTCCTGCGGAGGACTGCTCGAGGTCGAGATCCGAACGGCCCGTAGGGTTGCGCACAAGCCATACCGCGGCCATGGAACACCCGGGAGTGGATTGGGACCAACGCGAGGGCGCCTCCGCCAAGGATGGCGGCGCGTGGCTGAGAGCGGCCGTTTTCGGTGGGGTGACGGCGGTGGTGTGGATGTGGCTTGGCGAGTATCTGGGTCTGGACGGGCTCAGCGATGCCGTACAGATCGTGATCGCTGGAGCGGTCGGGATGGTCGTCGGGTTATACAGCCGTGAGCGGAAGTCCCGGATCGTCGATGCGGGCCAGGATCCGCCGATGACCGTGGACGATGTTCGCAAGCAGCACGACGAATCCAGGGGGCTGATCGACAGGATTCGGCGCGCGTTACGCTTGAGCGATGCCGGGGACGATTGACCGGGAACGCCGTGCCGTGCCCGGTCTTGCCATGGGTGGGCGCGGGTCGGGGCGTGGTGAGTTGTCCGACGCGCGAGTCGGCGTCCGGGCGTGGGCTGAAGAGATCAATTTATTGGGCTGACGCGGCGGCTGCCGCCTCGTCCATTGCGTATGCAATGGACGCGTTGTCCAGCCGCGGTGAGGGACACCGCGGCTACCATTAGGAACGGACTGCGAACGTTCTGCTTGGTTCGGGGGGCGTGAACAAGCTCGACATACAGAACGTATCGAAACGCTACTGGCTGGAGCGCGAGTCGCGCGAAGTCCCGGCGTGCGAGGGCGTGACGCTGTCGGTCGCCGACGGCGAGTTCGTCGCCATCGTGGGGCCCAGCGGTTGCGGCAAGACCACGCTGCTGAACATCGTCGCCGGGCTGCTTCCCTACGACGAAGGGCACGTCCGCATCGACGGGGAACGCGTGGAGGGGCCGGGCGTGGACCGGGCCGTGGTCTTCCAGCACGCGAGCCTGCTGCCGTGGCGCACCATCGCCGGCAACGTCCGGTACGGGATGGAGCTGCACGGCCGGTTCCCCAAGCCCGAGATCGAGCAGCGGACCGAGCGCTTCATCCGCATGGTCGGGCTGCAGGGATTCGAGCGCGCCTACCCGTCCGAGATCTCCGGCGGGATGCAGCAGCGCGTGAACCTGGCGCGGGCGCTGGCTTCCGACCCCAAGGTCCTGCTGATGGACGAGCCGTTCGCGGCGCTCGACGCCCAGACGCGCGAGTTCATGCAGGCCGAGCTGCTCAAGATCTGGCGGCAGGCCCGCAAGACGGTCCTCTTCATCACGCACCAGATCAACGAGGCGGTATACTTGGCCGACCGGGTCGTGGTGATGAGCTCGCGGCCGGGCCGGATCAAGGACGTGTTCGACATCCCCTTCGCGCGCCCGCGCGCCCTGGAGCTCAAGCGCGACGCGCGTTTCCTGGCGATCGAGGACCGGATCTGGAAACTGATCGAAGAGGAATCGGAGTCCATACTGGCGGGCGGCGGCTCGACCCCGGCCGGAGCCCCCGCCGTCTGACGGACCCGCCGAACGGATGACATGAAGACCGAGACGCTGGCCACAACTCCCGTCAAGGCGGCCCCCCCGCGGCGCACCAGCTTCTACAAGGACCACGAGGGGCTGATCCTGGGCGGCGCGGCGGTCGTCCTGGTCCTGGCCGCCTGGGAGGCGGCGTGGCAGCACGGGCGCGCCTACAGCCTCGACGCCGAGCCGATGATCTCGGCGCTGTTCTTCACCGGGCCCTCGGCCGTCCTGGGGGCGTTGAGGGAAACCTGGGCCAGCGGGCAGTTGCCCTCCGACCTGATCCACAGCGGCGGCAACTTCGTGGTCGGGTTCACGATGGCCCTGGCGGCCGGCGTCGTCCTGGGCATCGTCATCGGCTGGTTCCGCACCGTCCGCCTGCTGCTGGACCCGTTCCTGAACGCGTTCTACGCGACGCCGCGCATCGCTCTGGTGCCGCTGATCATCATCATGTTCGGCATCGGGCGGCTGCCGGCCATCGTCATCGTCTTCCTGAGCGCGTTCTTTCCGATCCTGATCAACACGATCGTCGGCGTGAAGACCATCGACGACGACCTGCTGAAAGCGGCCCGCTCCTTCTGCGCGTCGCACGTGCAGATCTTCACCACGGTGGCGCTGCCCGGATCGGTGCCGTTCATCCTGACCGGCGTCCGCCAGGGCGTGGCGCACGGGCTGATCGGCGTCGTGGTCAGCGAGATGTTCGTGGGCGGCGAGGGCATCGGGTTCATGATCGCCTACAGCGGGCAGACGTTCGCGACCGAGCGCATCTTCCTGGGCGTCGCCATCATGGCCGGCGCGGGCATCCTGCTGACGTCGGCCGCCGAACGGCTCCAGGCGCACTTCTCGCGCTGGCGGCCCGAACGCTGATCGAGGTATCCGTCCACCCGCGATGTCCGACCCCGTATCCCGACTCCGCCGGCTCGACACCTGCGCCGTTTCCGACGCCCTGGACAAGCTCGGGCTGGGAGGCGCGGTGACCGGTATCGAACGGATGTCCACCGAGGCGCGCATCGCCGGGCCGGTCCGGACGGTCAAGCTCGACCGGGCCGAGGGCCGGGGGCCGTCCACGCGCCACCTGTGCACGGCGGTGGTCGAGGCGGCCGCGGAAGGCGACGTCATCGTCGTCGAGCAGCGCACGGGCCTGGACGCCGCGTCCTGGGGCGGCACGTTGTCGCTGGGCGCGCAACTGAAGGGCGTGGCCGGCGTCGTCGTCGAGGGGCCCGCGCGCGATATCGACGAGAGCCGCGAATTGGGTTTCCCGGTCTTCGCGCGCAGCCACACGGCGCGCACGGCCCGCGGCCGCGTCGTCGAGGTCGCCTCGGGCGAGCCCATCCAGGTGGGCGACGTCCGGGTGGCGCCGGGCGACTACGTCGTCGCCGACGGCACGGCGGTGGCCTTCGTGGCCCGGGCCGACATCGACCGCGTGCTCGAGGTCGCCGAGGGCGTCGCCGCCCGGGAGCGGGCCATGGGCGAAGCGCTGCGGGCGGGCCGGCCCATGAGCGATGTCATGGGCGCCCGTTACGAGCAGATGCTGGAGAAGGACTGACGATGGCCGATCCCAACGTCGAACGGGCGTCCCGGCTGGACACCACCGCGCTGAGCGACGCGCTGGACCGGTTGGGGATCGCCGGCCAATGCCTGGGAATCAAGCCGCTGGATCCCGGCTTCCGGCTCGCCGGCCGGGCGTTCACGATCCTGTACGGCCCGGCGGGCACGCCGTCCGGCACGGTCGGCGATTACATCGACGACGTGCCGGAAGGCGGCGTCGTGGTGCTGGACAACGGCGGCCGCGAGGACGCGACGGTGTGGGGCGACATCCTGACCATGGTGGCCCACCGGCGGGGCCTGGGGGGGACCGTCATCGACGGCGCCTGCCGCGACACCCACCTGGCGCGCACGCTGGGCTACGCGATCTACAGCCGCAGCTATTCGATGCGCACGGGCAAGGACCGCGTCCAGGTCGAGGCCATGAACGGCCCGGTCAACGTCGGACACGCGCGCGTGGAGGACGGCGACCTGCTGCGCGGCGACGCCGACGGCGTCGTGGCCATCCCGCGGGCGCACGCGGACGCCGTCCTGGCGGCCGCCGAAGAGATCGACCGCAAGGAGGACGACATCCGCCGGCTCGTTCAGGAGGGCCTGCGCCTGGACGAAGCCCGCAAGAAGCTCGGCTACCACAAGCTGCAGAGCCGGGGGTAGCGCGGGTCGACCGTCCCAGGCCGGGCAAGACATCTCACCCGTCTTCCCTGGGAGCCTGTGGTGAAACCCGTGCTGCATTCGACCGGCGGCGCATCCCGTCCGGACCGCGTTGCTCGTCGGCCGCATATCGGGAAAATGCTCCCTCCTCGCGCCTTGCCGGACGGGCGCCTCACCGGTCTCGGCGCGACGCGGGGTTTCACCACGGGCTCCTGGCCGCCGCGGCGTCAGTCCATCGGGACAATCCGTCCGCACGGCTCGAACGCAACGGATCGCGCACCCCCCATCGTCCCGATCCGGTTTTTTTGGCCGTTCCCGCTTGCACCCGGCCCCTTTTTCCGTAGTCTTATTGGACTCCGTGAAATCCGTTACTCAAGTCGCGCCGGCGGAAGACGACCCGCATCGGTCGAACGACGGCGTCCGTGTCGTTGTCCGGCTCGCCGTGCTTGCCCTGTTCCTGGTCCCGGTTCCCGCCGACGCCCAGGAGAGCGGGTTCGACCGGTTGCCGGCGGACGTGCTCGACATCCGTCCGCCGTCGGCGCGGGTGACGGGCGATCCCGGAGAGATGAGGATCGAGCCCGCCGGTTGCGTCACGCTGGGGCTGGAGACCGCGCGCCGGCGGATCGTCGACGTCGCGGTGCAGGAGTGGGGTTTCTTCGGTTTCCGCGTCGTGGACGAGACCGTCGACGAGCCCCGCGCGCGCCGGCGCCGCTTCCGCCCCGGCCCCGAGCAGGCCCTCCGGGTCGCGTCGTCGATCGGCGGGTACTGGGCGGTGACTCCCGAGGGCGGCTGGATCCTCGAGAATCAGAACGACGCATGGAACGGGCGGCGGGGCGTCGCTTCCCGGTGGCGCTCCCCCTGGTCGGCCGCGTTCGTTTCCTGGGTCATGTGCGAAGGCGGCCTGGGAGATACGGACCTGTTCGAGCGGGCCGTGGCCCACCGCACCTACATCGACCAGGCGATTCGCGCGCGCGACGGCGTCGCATACGGATCGGCCTTCGTGGCCTACGACGCCGGCGAAACCGAAATAGTCCCCGGCGACCTGCTGTGCACGGCCCGCCGTCCTCGATATCGGACCATCGCCGACCGGCGCGAGAATCCGGATCCGGTCGCCCGAACCCATTGCGACATCGTGACCCGGGTCGACGCGGGGGCCGGAGAGATCCTGGCGATCGGCGGCAACGTGCGTGGAACGGTCAGCCTGAAACGGCTCCCGGCGATCGTCGGAGCCGGCGCCGTCCTGCGCCCGGACCGGTCGACGTTCGCGCACCTGAAACTGCGGGCCGATCCTATCGCGGCCGACGCCATGAACAGCAGCCCGACGATCCGCGCCGCCGGTTGCGCGCCCGGCGGCGAGTCCCCGGCCCAACTGGAGGTTCTCCGGCTGGCACCGCGATCCTGCTGACCATCGACCTCGGGCCCGATCCGACGCCCGGTCACGCTCCCCGTCCTGCGACGGCGAAGTCGGAGTCGCCGGTGTGGAGATAGATGGCCTGGGCGCCGACAAGTACGACGGCATCGAGATGTTCCGCCAGCGCGTCGGCCGCATTCAGCAGCGCGGCGCGGGCCCGGACGTACACGGGGTCAGGATCGCCAGACATCCTCGTGCGTCTCCATCCACGTCAGCATCCGTTCACCCTGTGACGGCTCCCGGCCCGGTCCGGTCAGCAGATCCACCGCGATGTGGCTGGGAGCGACCGACCGAACACCGTCGCGCTCGATTGTCCGATCGAAGACAACCGGATCGAGGGGCTCGAGAAGCACCGCGTTGGCGCCGGCGTCGGTCTCCTGTAGATCCAGGCGTTCAATGGCCTCGATCGCATCGGTGACGTAGATGGCCGCGAGCCTTGCAGGTGCGATGGAATCGAATCGTTGGGCAGCGAAAGCGCCTGTGGCGGCATACCGGAGCTCGGTCCCGCGAAGCGTCTTCTCGAACGCCGGCAACCCCCGTGGCGCGAGAACGGTCGTGGGCGTGTTGGAATCGGTCTGGTCGTAGTCCTCGGCCCACCGGCGAATCGCGCCCTGCCAGTCGATGGCCGAGACGGAACCCCGTCGGCGGCTCACGATCGCCTCGCGTTCAAGCAAGTCCAGGACACGGGACAGGGTGGGCGCCGACGCTCCTGTCGCCTGGGCCAGCTCGCGGACACCGAAGGGAGGAGACGTGTCGATGATGGCCCGCATGGCTCGCGCGGCGCCCCGTCCCCGCAGCGATCGGAGCTTGTGATCCCTTGGCCATGGATCACGGTCGGCGCCATCTGTCGCGACGAACAGTCCTGGAGTCGAGATCTCGATTCGAACGTTGCCCGTAGTGTCGGCGTAGCCGACGCCGTGAGCACGAAGCAGGGCGCGGGCGCGCGGGGAGAGGTAGTCGGCGGCTATGACAGGTACGGCGCGAGGCGACGCGTCGGCTGTGGCGGACACGATCCGTTCGACCGCCTGGAGTACGTCGCGTGGTTCAAGGGTTCGCTTGATCTCGATCGCCAGGACCGCGTCCTCGCCATCCGGCGAGGCGATCTGCGCGAGCCAATCCATGCCGTTCCGACCGGCCGGCGTTGCGGTCCGCCGGGCGTGGAATGACCAGCCGGACGGAAGTCGCCCGGCCAGAAGTCGTTCGACTTGGTGCTGGACCTGCGTCTCGGTCGGCGGTCGCGTGTTCGAAACCGGCATGTCTCTCTCCACTGAATTCGTTTCATATAGTGTATTGTTTCCACATACGTGAAAACAGACTATTTGTGAAACGATTGTCGCCGACGATGCAGTGGAACCTTTGCAAGATCGAAAGAATGAGCGGAACAGAGTGATCGAGACAGCCGTGGACTCACACGCGCTGGTCGTCGGCCCGCCAGTCGCGGACGGCCTGCTTGATCGCTTTCCGGTCCGTCAGGTCGCCGTCGAGAACGCGCCGCGCCAGGCCGGCCAGCTCCTCATCGGAGGCGAAGCGCAAGCCGATGAGGTGATCCGTCGTCAGCTCGCCGACGCGCCCCTTCAGTTCCGCGGGCAGGACACGCGCCAGGCGCAGGCGCTCCTCCAGCCGGATCACCCGGTCCTGGACGCCGGTCGTAAACCGCCGCGCGAAGAGCAGGCCCGTCGCCGCGCTGGCGGCCGCGACGAACAGGGCCAGGTGGCCCGCGCCGAAGTCGGTGACCAGCAGGTAGCCGGCGATGAGCGTCGCGGCCGTGGAGCCGAAACACCCCGCGAGGAACAGCAGCGGGGGGCGCCGGACGTGGTTGGCGTAGTTCTGGGGTTCCGCCACGGGCTTCCGGAATCCGAACCTTCGGTTACCGCCGGTTACTGCGCGTTCGGATTCGACGTGCCGGCCGCGATCGACCGCCCGTCCTCGAACATGATGTTCCGGCCGTTCACCGTCGGCGTGCCGTCGCGGGCCAGCCAACCCTCGACGATGATCACCGTGCCCGGGGCCAGGGCTTCCCGGCTTCCGCCGGCCCGGACCAGGGCTCTGGGAGTGCCGGTTTCGACGGCCCAATTCCGGACGGTCCCGTCCTCGTCCTGGACGTTGATGTAGATCCACCCGTGTGGATTCGTCATCTCGACCTTGGTGATGCTGCCCTGGATGGTGATGGGCCTGTTTTCATCGAATTCCGCGGTGAACGAGTGGTGAGCGGACGCCGGCGCCGCGCAGACGAACGCGCCGACCGCAACCGCGAGACTCGCTGGTTTAACTCTCATCGTCTTCGTCTCCCGCTCTTGGAAATTCGCCAATGGCCCGCAGAATAGCACGCCGTCCGGCGGTGTCAATCCGCCTTGGACACGGGAAAACGCTTCGGGTACGCTTGTCGGCGACGTAAGGAAAACCGGCGAGTCGTTTCGGCGTTTCGATCGCCGAACGGCGCAAGGGAGGGTCGAGGCGTGCGCCATCGAGGGATTACGAAAACGTTGTTGTCCATGGGAGCCGTTCTGGCGGTGCTGGCGCTTCCGGCGCCCCTGGAAGCGCGGCAAGACAGCGAAGACGCGGGCCGGCCCGACCTGCCGATCCCGCGGCTGCCGGACGGCACGCCGCACCTGGGGTGGGACGATCCCGCCCACAAGGGCACCTGGCAGGTGACGCGAGGGCACTGGGAACTCGCCGACGATCTCGTGGACCGGCCCGAAGAGGGGATTCCCTTCAAGCCCTGGGCCCGGGCACTGTACGAGTATCGGATCGCGGAGGAGAGCAAGGACGATCCGGAAGGCCTGTGCGTGCCGCCGGGCGGCACGCGGGCGACGTCGACCAACGCTCCGTGGGAGTTCCTCCAGATGCCCGGCCAGGAACGCATCTTCAGGGTCTTCCAACGGCCCGTCGCGACGTGGCAGGAGATTCACATGGACGGGCGGGACCATCCGAGGGAAGCCTACGACCTTCCGACGTGGCTGGGGCATTCGGTGGGCCACTGGGAGGGAGACACGCTGGTCGTCGATACCGTGGGCTTCAACGAGGGACACTGGATGTCGCGCTACGGCGCCATTCGCACCAGCCAGCATCACCTGGTCGAGCGGTTCACGCGCATCGACTACTACACGATGCGGTACGAGGCCACGATCGACGATCCCGCGGCCTACACCAGGCCGTGGACGATCGGCTGGGACCTGCGGTGGAACGAGGGTCAGGAGCTGGAGCACCACATGTGTCAGGAGAACAACAGGTTCCTGCGGAGCTTCATCGACATCGAGTAGGGGCTGTTCGGCGGAGGCTATCTGGGGCGAGGGAAGAGGGACCGGAGAGAAGAGATCAATTATTGGGCTAACGCCTCGCTCCGCTCGTTGTTCAGTCGCGGCGAGGAACGCCGCGCCTACCATGGGGAGAGAGGCCCGACGGCGGTGCGTGAGCCTTGGGGTCTGGCAGACGAAGCACGGGAGGTTCGGTCACAGGAACCTTCTCGCGTCTGGCCCCAGTGTACCCGCGGCGTTCCTCGCCGCGGGTGGACAACGAGCCGGTAGGCGAGGCGTCAGACCAAGAAATAGATTCGTCGGGATAGACCCTACGTCGAGGTTCACGGGACCGGCCCAGCCTCCATGGCCGGAGTGAAGAGATCAATTATTGGGCTAACGCCTCGCTCCGCTCGTTGTTCAGTCGCGGCGAGGACCGCCGCGCCGACCATGGGGAGAGAGGCCGGACGGCGGTGCGTGGTCCCTGGGTACAGGCAGGCGAAGCACGGGAGTTTCGGCCAACGGAACCATTTCACGTCTTCCCCAAGGGTACCCGCGGCGTTCCTGGCCGCGGGTGGACAACGAGCCGGTAGGCGAG
>JAJEDW010000014.1 GCA_022821265.1 Acidobacteriota bacterium | reverse complement strand
GCGCGGAGTCGACAACTCGATCCACGCTTCGCCGCGCCGAGACTGCGCCGCCGCGGGCGCCGCCAAAGCCCATGCCATCGCGGCGACCGCGCACGCCGGCCACAGCCGCCGGGCGCCGGCCGCGCGGCCCGCGGCAATGACCCGGATCGCCGACGTCGTCCTCATTGGCCCACGAACTCCACAACCGACGGGACGCCGGCGTAGCGGTCGGCCTCGCTTGCCGGTCGGAACGTGACCACGACCGGGATCGGCGGGTCCTGAACCCCGCAGCGGACCTCGCGGCCGATCTCGTCGGCCGAATTGCTCGAGAAAGCCACCTGGTCCGGGAAATCGGTGTGGAAGACGTGGGTTCCCGCCTCATCCTCCACGGTCAAGGCGAGACCCTGGCGGCAATCCACGAGCGTCAGCCGGCCCGTTTTCCGTTCGCCGGCGACGACACGCTCCAACTCGGCGGCGGGCGGGCGTCGAGGCGATCCCAGCACGGCTGACGGCGCCCGATCGGCGCCTGGCGCGTTTCCGTCGCCCGTCCGGATCTCGGCGAACCCCTCGCCGACCAGACCCCGGCCGGCGGTCCTCCCGGCGATCGATTCCATGACGCCGACGGCGAGATCGCGGGTCTGGGAACTCTCCATGCGGTCGATCAGCGGCGCCAGCACGTCGCGCGCCTCGTCGAAGCGGGCCTGCTCGATCAGGAACCGGCTGTAGGTGAGCAGGTATTCGGGATTGCCGGGACTCAGTTCGATCGCCGTCTCGAGCACTCGCACGGCGTCATCCGCGGACTCGCCGGTACCCAGAAAGCTCGCGGCGAGCCGATGGTACGCCGCGGCGAACGAGGGATCCAGATCGATGGCGGCCCTCAGTTCCCTCCGGGCCCGGTCCATTCGGCCTCGGGCCGGCATCGGATCCTCCAACAGCAGGGAGAGCGCGTAGTAGTAATGTCCGAGGTGACCCGGATCCTGCCGCCGTCCCGCCTGATCGATGGCATACCGCACCTCGTCGAAGCGCCCCTGCTCGATGAGCAGCGGGGCGATGGCGATGTAGGGCCCCGGGGCGTTACGATCGACGGCGAGCGCGCGGCCCACCTGCGCTTCCGCGCCGGGCAGTCCGCCCGCAACCATGACCGCGCCGAGAACGGTCAACGCGTCGACTTCCGCGACCTCGCCCACCGCGGCCACGTCGCGTATTCGGGGATCGGCGTCGACGGCGATCCGCGGCCACGCCCCGCCGTTCTCGGCGTAGGCTTCGAAGCCGTCGAACACTTCGGCCGGACCGGCGCCGAACGCGTCCTCCATAGCCGCCTCGAAGGGTCGACCGGAAGCCGCCAACCGTACGAGCTCGGCCGTGCGGTCGTGGCCGCGCCCCCCGTTCCGTGTCATCAGGTAATGTACACGGGCCCACGATTCGGCGGCGAGGACGCTGTCCGGGCCAACCGGTTCGTCGTCGGAACGCGCCGCGGCAAGCCGGGCCAACCCGTTCCGGTTCGCCGGATCGCGCATCCGGCGCACATGGGACCCGATGGGCCGCCCGGCGTCGATGCGGAGGCCGTCCTCGGACCACGCGGTCGTCCGGAAGAACGCCGCCAGCCCTTCCCGTACCCAGAGCGGCGCGTTCGGAACGGCCCGGCGGGCGATTTCCAGGAAATAGCGGCTCAGAAGCCCCTCGAGCGCCGCCTCGTCGCCGGGCTCCGAAAGCACGGCGAAGGTCCGGTCCGACCCCACGAAGACGTAGAAGTCCTCCTCTTCGATTCCCGCCGACCGCAACGCGCCCCGACCGTCGAGCAGGACCAGCGTCGCGGGCGGGAGCGAGGGCCATCCGGCGGCGCCGAAGAACTGCCGGGACGCCGCCATGAACGCTTCCAGGCGCGCGACGACTCGCTCGACATCGTCGGTGTCGGCATCGCCGACGATGCGGAAGCTCCGCGACCGGTACTCGTTCCAGTCGTCCTGGGCGTGCGCCGGCAGCAGACCGGCGAGGCCGACGAGGAGCGCCGCCGCCGCCCGGCGGCCGCCGGCGCACCGCGACCGAACCTGGAACGCGGTTCGCATCACAGTGGAATGTTCCCGTGTTTGCGCGGCGGATTGGCGTCGCGCTTGGTCTCGAGCAGACGGAGCGCCGAGATCAGCTTCGGACGCGTATCGGCCGGCTCGATGATCTCGTCGACTAACCCGTGCTCGGCGGCCACGTAGGGATTCGCGAACGTATCGCGAAACTCTTGAATCCTGCGGTCCCTGACCGTTTCGACATCGCCGCCCGCACCGGCGAGTTCTTTCCGGTACAGGATATTGACGGCCGCTTCGGGACCCATGACCGCGATTTCCGCCGTCGGGAAGGCGAAGTTCACGTCCGTTCGGATGTGCTTGCTGGACATGACGCAGTACGCGCCGCCGTACGCCTTGCGCGTGATCACCGTGATCTTGGGGACCGTAGCCTCGGCGAACGCGTAGAGCAGCTTGGCGCCGTGCTTGATGATGCCGCCGAACTCCTGCCGCGTCCCGGGGAGGAATCCGGGCACATCCTCGAGCGTGACCAGGGGAACGTTGAACGCGTCGCAGAAACGTACGAAACGCGCGCCTTTCAGCGAGGCGTCGATGTCCAGGCAACCGGCCAGGAACGCCGGCTGGTTCGCGACGACGCCGACCGGACGGCCGTCGAGACGCGCGAACCCGACGACCAGGTTCCGGGCGTAGGGCTCCTGCACCTCGAAGAAGTAGCCGTCGTCGGCGAACGCGTGGATCAGCGCCTTGATGTCGTAGGGGACGTTGGAATCCGCCGGCACCAGATCGTTCAGAGCCGGCTCCCTCCGATCGGCGGGGTCCGTCGTCGGACCGATCGGCGGATCGTCCCGGTTGTTCGACGGGAGAAACGACATCAGTTCTCGAATCAGGAGCAGGCATTCCGGGTCGTCGCGAGCCGCGAAATGCGCGACGCCGCTCTCGGCGCTGTGCGTGTGCGCGCCGCCGAGCTCCTCCTTGGTGACTTCCTCGTGGGTGACCGTGCGGATCACTTCCGGACCCGTGACGAACATGTAACTGGTTCCCTCGACCATGAAGATGAAGTCGGTGATCGCCGGCGAATAGACGGCGCCGCCGGCGCACGGCCCCATGATGGCCGAGATCTGGGGAATGACGCCCGACGCCATGGTGTTGCGCAGGAAGATGTCGGCGTAGCCGCCCAGCGAGACGACGCCCTCCTGGATGCGCGCGCCGCCGGAATCGTTGAGGCCGATGACCGGCACGCCGGCCTTCATGGCCTGGTCCATCACCTTGCAGACCTTGCGCGCGTTGGCTTCGCTCAGCGAGCCGCCGAATACCGTGAAGTCCTGGGCGAACACGTAGACGAGCCGGCCGTCGATGCGGCCGTATCCGGTGACGAAACCGTCGCCGGGATAGTGTTCGGCCTCCAGTCCGAAGTTCGCGCCGCGATGCCTGACGAACTTGTCCAACTCCTGGAAAGTTCCGTCGTCGAGCAGAAGACCGATCCGTTCCCGGGCCGTCTTCTTGCCTTGATCCCGCTGGCGCTGCTGGCGTTCGGATCCGCCCCCCAGCTCGGCCTCGGCGTTCCGCCGCCGAAGTTCCTCGATCCTGTCGTTGGCTGTGACTTTGGTCATGAGGCCCCGCCCCCGGACCTCAGCCGGCGCCGGTCACCTTGACGGCCATGGCTTCCCAGTCCTTCAGGAAGTTGGCCAGCCCTATGTCCGTGAGCGGGTGTTTCAGCAACTGCCGAAAGACTTTCAGAGGAA
>JAJEDW010000333.1 GCA_022821265.1 Acidobacteriota bacterium | reverse complement strand
GGCCGAGGGTCAGGTCGACCGGCCGAACTGCGGGCCGTTGCCGCGCAGGTGCTGCACCTCGATCACGTGCCCCCACGCGATCCCGTGCCTGGGCACGCCGACGGCGTCGGCCAACCGCTGACGGTCCGACGGACTGGGCGTGTACTGACCGGCGACGATCGCCTGGACGACGCGCGCGTCCATGGACGACGCCGCCACGAGCGCCTCCAGGCTCATGCCCGCGTCTTCCATGCATTGGGCCAACGACTTCATCGATGCGATTCTAACAGCATGTGCGGAAACCCCGGAGGCTCGGGTCGCAGTCAATGAACGACCGATCAGGTCCAGCCCCACATGTCGCCTTGCGCCCGCTCCGCCCGCCTCTCGACGACGTGACGGCCACGAGTCGGGAGTACAACGCGTCGGGGTAGAATCGGCCCCGCTACACTCCGGCATCGCCGGCGATAATCCTGGCCGGAACGGCCGTCGGCCGGTACGATGACAAGCGTTGGCGCGGCGGGTGTCCGGGGACGGATCCGGACGGGGCTTGCCGCGTCATCGGATCGAGGGGCGAGTCATGATTCGCATCATCCACGAGTGCGACCACAGCACGATAAACGGTCGTGAGAAGTGGGTCCACGGCGCACTCTTCTATGCGGGCCGCATGGCCGGGCTGTTCGCCGGTCTATTCACGCTGGCCCTTGTGTCGAATGCAGTCGGCCTGACCGCGCACGGTCTTGCGGACGAGTGGCCCGGATTCCTCGTTTCCGCTACCGGCGGGGCTGCCGTCTTTACCCTCTTTCACTTCAGACCGCCGGCGTCATGGACGAGAAAGCATGACTTGACCGTGATCGGGCTGGATGCGGATCGGACCGGCCGGGATCGATGATGCCGAACCGGTTCAACACGTTCATGGAGGGGAACGTGGAGACCGGCGCCGCGCGCGTGGCCCATGCCGTCGTCTTCGGCCTGATGGGGGCCGCGTTCCATGTCGTCGTCACCTTCGTCCTCGCCTTCGTCTTCGGCTTGGACGAGCCCGTGTGGGTAGGATTCCACGTACCGGGGTGGGTGAATCTGGCCTTGTTCGGTGTCTTCGTTTCGATCACGGAAACGTCTCGGCACCGCTTCTGGCAGCTTGAACGGAGACGCCCCACGCGTACTGAGCGCGCCGTGATGGGTTTCCGGTGCAGTGCTGGTTTCATCGTCTTCGGTTTCGTCGGAGTGTTCTGGCTACTCGGCTACGACGGCTCTTGGCCATTCCTCGTGTTCCTCGCGGCGGCGTTCATCGTCTTCTGGACGACGATGGAAGCACGATTCTCCGATCGTGCCTGGAGGCGCATCGAGAAGCAGGCCATGGAGAACGGGATCTATCCGGCGCCATCGGGTGTCGACGTTCTTCATTGGCCCGCGCTGAAATCGACGGCTGCGGCCCAGTCGGGCGCCTATCGTATCGACAGGGATCGATGATGTGGGACCGATTCGAACGGTTCATGAGGGGCAACGTCCAGACCCGTGGCGGCCAAGTGGTCCACGCCATCGTCTTCGTCCTGATGCACGTTTGCATCTACGGCGTCTTCGTTCGCCTCCCTGTCTTCATCCTGGGCTGGGACGAAGTGGCGCCCGCGGCAATGGACCGGACTGGAATCGTCGTCTTCGCCGTTTTGGGCATCATTACGTCCACGGCGGCAACGTCGCGGCACATGTTCTGGCGGCTTCATCAGAGGCGGCCGACACGCAGGGAAGGCGCCATTATGGGGTTCCGGCGCGGCGTGTTTGTCTGGATTATCTATGTCGCTGCCTTCTCGGACGCATACGAGGCCTCGTGGTTTTGGACCGTCGTCGTTACAAGCGGGATTGCGTTCATCGGCATTTCAACCACTGTGGAAGCGTGCGTACCGAACTTGAAATGGGCGCGAGTCGAAGAACAAACCCGGGAACCACAGCGCCCTTCGCTTTCGTCCGGCCATTGAGGCTTCCCACGTCTTCGAGTGAACCGTGACTGCGGCGGGGACACGGGCGCACGTTCGATTCACGGAGATCGAAGCCGACTTACTCCGCCCATCGGACGGCGATGTCTTCGAGGCGGGATCGACTCGTGTTGTGGCGGCGGACCCGGCCGCTCCCGTTCATGCGACGGGAAGAACCCGGGGCACCGGGTCTATCCCCAACGGCGCCACAGGTTCCAAAGGACGCTCCCGGCGGCGGCGCCGACGGCGACGGCCACGAGAGACCTGGCGCCGCGTGGCCACCATTCGACTTCGTATCCCGGATCGGCCAAGTCACCGATCACGAACGCGGCCACTGCGACGCCAACCACGACGGCGGCGGCAAACAGCGCTTTTCTCAGCAGATTCGTAGGAATACCTCTCAGGACGAGGGCGACCGCCGCGGCGGTGCGCCGCCTCGCCTGAATAAGAACGTCAGCGCAATGACCGCCCCGAACACGCCGAGGGCCGCGACCTTCTCGCCGGCACTCGACTTTGCAACGATGCCGTCCGGGTAAATCATCCGTGCCAAGAGCAGCATGCCGAAAACCAACATGACGCCCGCCGCGAACCCGGTCAGAGCGCGTTCTGTGCGGGCGCCCAACTTCGGCCACCGAGGCCTCTTCGGGGGAGGAACACGCTGAGGCCCCCGAACGTACCGCCAAGAATCACGATCTCGAGCGGCCACGACAGATTTCGGCTCACGGGCCGTTCGAAGACGAAGTCGACCGCGATGTTAGCGATCGCGAAACTGACGCCGAATCCGACCCCCGACGCGATCCTTTTTGCTCGCTTGGACAGCAACTCGCGTGCCTGCACATCCACGGCCACATCCTCAAGATCCACGGTATTGGCTGGAACGATACATGTCTATTCGCACCACAGGGGGTGACAGTGAGTGGCAATCGCTCGGCCACCTCCGAAACGGTGTACTCGCGAAACGAACGATCCCGGCGCTCGTGGAACGGGTCCGGGCTCCGACCCGGAGACGTCAACGGGCCGACGGACCAGCCACGGGATCGGGCAACGGGTGGATCTCCGCCGGCACCGCTCCGAATCGGCGTTCGCGGCGGCGAAACGCCTCTATGGCCCGGCGCAGGTCCTCGCCGTCGAAGTCCGGCCAGAGCGTGTCGATGAACACGAGTTCCGCGTAGGCCGACTCGAACAGGAGGAAGTCGCTCAGGCGCTGCTCGCCGCTCGTGCGGATCACCAGGTCGACCGGCGGCGTTTCCGGATCGGAGTGGCACGCGCGATTGACCCGCTGCAGGAAGCCGGTCTCGTCGCAGCGTTCGGCCGAGCCCAGCGCACCGGCCGCGGCGAGGATCGCCGAGCGCGCCGAGTAGTCCACGGCCAACCTCAAATAGAGCCGCGTGCCATGGCGTGTGGCGCGCTCCGTCTCCTCGATCGCGCGAATCAGCCCCGGCGGCAGGCGGTCGCGGCGGCCGATCACCGCGAGCCGGACGCCCTGACGGCGGCAGTTCGCGCGCTCGCGGACCAGGAAGGACTCCATCAACCCCATCAGCGTCGCCACCTCGTCCGGCGGCCGACGCCAGTTGTCCCGGGAGAAGGCGTAGAGAGTCAGTGTCGTTATGCCGAGCCCGGGCGCCGCTTCCACGGCGCGCCGCACGGCGGCGGCTCCCCGGCGGTGACCTTCCGTGCGCGGGAGCCCGCGCGCCGCGGCCCACCGGCCGTTGCCGTCCATGATCAGGCCCACGTGCAGGCCCGTCGGCGTTCGGTCCATCCCGTTCCGCCTCAGCCGACCGCCGAGAGGGACAGGCGCTCGACGAGGATGGCGACAACGAGGAACGACAAACCGAGCAGAATGAGGGCGCCGGCGGCGAACATCACCCGCAACGGCCGGTGCTCGAAAGGCGCGGCGGCGGCCAGGCGGCCGAACTGCGCAGCCACCCGGACGGCGACATAGATCGCTATGATCATGGCCCCCAGCTCCAGGGGCGGCGCGTCGTCGATCCATGCCGACCCGACGAGCGTCGCGGCGGCGAATACCCGCAGGAGCCAGGTGAAGAAGATCGCCTCGGCGGGCGCCAGGCGGTCTTCGAGAGAACTGAGCGATCGTTTCATCGTAACACTCCTCCGTGCGCATGAGGCATCGGCCGTCGTGCGCGTCGCGGCTCTGGCGTTGGTTCTGCAGGCTGTTCCGGTTGCCGCCCGAAGCCGCGCAGGACCTGTTCCAGGGCGGGACGCATTCGCAAGACTTGCCGTGTGCGGATGACCCGGTCCCAGAGCGGCTCGAACTTCTTCCACCCGGCGGCGTAGGCAACGTGGCGCAAGGCGGCCACCGGATCGTTCTTCGTCGACGCTCCGCGCAGGATCGAGCCCCACCGGTAGAAGTCGCGGTAGGCCCGCCGGTAGCCGGACTCCAACGCCTCCCCGCTCATGCCGCGCGTGCGGAAGACGACGTGGCGGGTGTCGTAGAGGTCCCAGTCGCGGTGCAGCAGCCGGCCCTCGGCCTCCATGCGCTCGAACAGCCGAGTGCCGGGGTAGGGCGTGAGGATATGGAACGTCGCGGTCTCGATTCCCTGCCCGATGGCCCACTCGACGGTCCGCTCGAAGACGGAGGGGTCGTCCTCGTCCATGCCGAACACGAAGCTGCCGTTGACCATCACGCCCGCGTCGTGCAGGCGCCGCACCGCCTCTCCGTAGTCGCGGCGCAGGTTCTGGAACTTGCGCTGGGACCTCAGGCTCCGCGGGTCCAGCGTCTCGAAGCCGACGAACAGACTGCGCAGGCCGGCCGTGACCGCCGCCTCGAGCAGTCCGGGACGCAGGACCGACCCGACGGTGCCGGCGGCTTGCCACAGCCGCCCCATGCCCCGCATCGCGTCGAACAGCTCCGAGGCGAAGCGGGCGTTTCCGAACAGGTGGTCGTCGAGGAAGTACAGGTGGCGGCCGGGCAGCCGGTCGATCTCGGCCAGCGCGTCCTCGACCGCCTGGGTGTAGAAACCGCGGCCGCCCTGGAAGAAGGCCTCCTTGTAGCAGAAATCGCACACGTGCGGGCAGCCGCAGGAAACGACGATCGAGTTCGGCACGAGATAGAGCGAACGCTTGATCAGGTCGCGCCGGATGCGTGGAAGACCGGCCAGGGTGCGCACCGTGGAGCGGTAGAGCGGTTTGGGGCAGCCCGCCCGAAAGTCGTCGAGAAACACGGGCCACGTGTCCTCGCCCGGCCCGATGAAGACGCTGTCCGCATGGCGCGCGGCTTCCTCCGGGAGCGAGGTCACGTGCAGGCCGCCGAGCGCGACCCATGCGCCCTTGCGGCGGTAGTGGTCGGCCAGCTCATAGGACCGTCGGGCGGAGGTGATGTACACCTGGATCACGACCAGGTCGGGCTCGTCGTCCGTATCGAGACGCTCCACGTGCTCGTCCTGGAGGGCGACCTCGTCGTCGTCGCCGAGGTAGCCGGCCAGCGTCGCCAGGCCCAGCGGAGGGAAGAGCGAGTACTTGATGGGCCGGAAGAAGGGGCTCGTCGCCTCGGTCAGCGCCGGGAGGATCATCTTGACCTTGATGCCGGCGCGTTGCCGGCCGGCGGTCCGCGCGGTCCGGGGAGGCGGCCGAAGGGGGAGTTTCAGTGTCATGCTTCTCGCTCGCTTTCCGCGGCGGGGCCGCGTTCGAATTCGCTCGGGGTCAGTATCGGCGGAAGACCCCGCCCGAGACATGAGCGAGAAGTGAGGGTTCGGTGAGATTCCCCTGAAACCGCCGGAATCCGGCTCAGCGAGGTCGCCGGGTGAGCCCGGCCGCCAGTCCCGAACCGAACATCAGCCCCTCGAAGACGCTGATCGCGACCCGGGTCCAGACTCCCGGCTCAGACTCGCCGAGCAGGCGCGCCAGGGGTGCGAGGCCGACCTGCGAGCCGGGAAAGGTCTGGGCCATGAACTCCAGGCTCATCGCGCCCAGGAAGCGGCCGCTCCAGCCGAGAAGCCCGGCGGCCGCCGCACAGGAGAAACCCGTCAGTAGAGCCACGCGAACACGCGCAAGCCCATGCGGGGATGCCATGCCGCCCTCGGCGACCGGCGTGGCCAGACCATAACCCAGCCCGACCGCGCTCCCGAGGACCATCCCTTCAACGGCGCCGGTCAACGGCGACAAGCCACGACCGAACAGACCCTCGAGCACGAGTTGCCCCAGGAAGTGGGCGGTCGCGCCCACCGCCAGTCCGCTCGTCGCCCCCGCCACGACGAGCGCCAGCCGCCGCCAGGCGCGAAAAGCGGCTTCCGCGGCGGCCAGACCGCCCCCGACCCCCGCGGCCGCGACACCCCCGATGGCCGTTCCCAGAATCGGCAGCACCACCAGCAGGCCGTTGCCCGCGGTCGACGCGGGCCCGAAGCGGAGAGCCAGGGCTCCAAGAAAACCGGCGACCGTGCCGGCGATGGCGCCGCCGGCGGCCGCTCCCGCCCACCGCCGCCCGGCCACGCCGGCCGCGCGACGGATGCGAAGCAGGAACAGGACTCTCGCGGCGGCAATCCAACCCGGATGCCCGATGAGCGGGACCGGCCCCGCACCCGGGACGTCCCAGCGGGTCTCGCGCAAATAGGCGCGGGCCACGGCGTGCCCCTTCCTGCGGTTCAGCCGTTCCAGCGCCTCCGCCGTGCCCAGTTGGTGCAGGGTCTCGGCGGCCTGCCGCCGGCGGACGTCCGCGTCCTCGGCGTCGTCGGCATCGTCGGCGAGCAATGCAGCGACGGCCTGCTCCATGGAGGCGTTCGCGTCGGGCTGCACCGGCGCCCTGGGCTCGGTCGCCGGAACCGCGTCGTCCGGCTCCTCGATGACGCCGTCGCCGATGAAACGGTAGCCATAACGCTGCACCGTGCGGATCAGGGTCGGCGAGCGCGAATCGTCGCCCAGCGTGCGACGGAGGATCCGGACCGCCTGGCTCAGCGCCCCGTCGGTGACCACGACGTCGCTCCAGACCGTATCGAGGATGTCGCCCCGCGACACCGCCTCGTTGCGACGCTCGACGAGCAGGACGAGCAGGTCGAAATAGCGCGGGATCAGCGGCAACTCCCGACCGTCGCGGACCATCGTCCGGCGGGCGGGAGACAGCGTGAAACCGGAAAACCGGTAGCGGGGCGCGCCGGGAGACGATCGCATCGTCTGGCCCTGCCGAGTGCGGCTACGGCGCCGAAACGACGACGCGGTCGTTGCGGGCCAGGACGCGGCCGTCGGACCCGAACGCGAACGGCACGGAACGGTTGGCCGGGTCCCAGAATTCCATGTGAGTCTGCACCTGGAGGTGCAGGTGCGGGATGGTCGTGTTGCCGGAGTTTCCGACCCGGGCCAGCGGATCGCCCGGTTGAACGCGGTCGCCTTCGCTCACCTCGAGAGATCCTTGCCGGAGGTGCGCAAGCACGACGAAAAGGCCGGAGTCGAGTTCGATGACGACGACGTTCCCCACCGCGTCCGCGGGATCGGTCACCAGGTTGGCGCCCTCGGCGTCCTCCATCGTGTCGCGCGCAACGACCACCGTGCCGTCCACGGGCGACACCAGCGGCTGGTCCCAGGCGTGCACGTCCGCGTTGCCCGCCTCGCCGGCGAAGATCCGGCCGTCTTCCAGCCGGACGAGATCCAGCGCGAAGTGCTGATTGTAGGCCGTGAGATGGTGGTTCTGAAGCGGACTCCGTCCGCCCTGCAGCACGACCCACTCGCCCTCGTTGGGCGGCGCGATCCGCGCGGCGGGAGCGGGCGCGCCCACGAGGGCGCGGCCGAGATCGAGCGCCAGGACCAGCGCGCCCGCGATCATGACGAGGGTCGGGCCGGGGTTGGTCCGTCGCGCGACGAGAAACGATGCCGCGATCCGAATCAGTGAAACGCCGATCAGGAAGCCGATCAGGGGAGTCATTTCCGCCGACCGCGGAAAGACCGCCACGCACGCAACGGCCATGACCGCCCACAAGCCCGCGCGCCCGACGGCCTCGAAACGCTGGGACCGATGCGCAGGCCCGCGAAGTCCTCCGAGCCAGCCCGGCTGCAGACGCCCCTTCCAAGTCAGCCACGCACGGCTTGCCACGGCCCAAACGCAGCCGACGAACAGCACGACGGCCAACGCCTGGTGGCTGTAGAACCCCACCACACGCAGACCGAACAGGCCCGCGAGTGCGGCCAGCGTCAGCAGGGTCGTAACGATGGCGTAGGTCTTGTTTCCCATCTTGATCGGCTAGAAGCCCCTCGCTCCAGCGGGATTCGTGCGAGCGTATCACGACCCGGCGCGCCGCTCTCCCATGCTGCCCCGGATCCGCCCGGCGACGGGCTCCGCGCCGGACGACGGGCCGCGGCCGGAACCGGATGGACGCGTTTCTCGTACCGCTGCAGACGGATCGTCCCGACCGGCGCCGGATACCGGGCGTCCACTTCCCCGCACGCAAGAAACCCCGCGTTCGCATAGTAGCGGCGGAGAAACGCGTTGTCCGCGTAGCAGTCGAGACGCAGGAAGATCCGGCCCATCGCCTGAGTCTCGCGTTCGGCCCAGTCGAGGATTCAAACGCCCAGTTCGCGACGGGCCCGGTCCCGGCGGACGACGAGGTTGTAGACGTAGACGGATTCACCCTCGGGAACTTCCGGCCAGACGACGGCGTCCTCGTTCAGAAGACGCACCGCGCCGACCATCGTGTCGTCCACGAACGCCCAGTGAACCTCGCCGCGACGGATGGATTCGGCGAAGTAGGCGCGGGACGCCCGGAACGTTCCCGGCAGGTACTGCCGGATGCCGCGCGCCGCCAGCCACTCGGCGATTTCCTCGAGCAGGTCGATGTAGGCGTCGAGGTCGCTTCGGCGAGCCCGAGCGATTTGCAGCCGGTCCGTCATCGGCCCTGCCCGACGACTGCCCGCTGCCGCTTCCACTGGATCAACGCCGCAGCGGCGCCGGCGACGGTCTCTTCGGACCCGGCGAAGGAGAAGCGCATGAACCGGCGGCCCCGGACGGGGTCGAAGTCGAGGCCGGGCGTCGCGGCGACACCCGTCTCGTCCAGGATGCGCCGGCAGAAGGCGACGCTGTCGCCGGTCACGCCCTCCAGGTCCGCGTAGGCGTAGAAGGCGCCGTCGATGGGGGCCAGCCGCCGGAAGCCCGCCTTCGGCAGCTCGCCGACGAGCCGCTCGCGGTTGGCCGCGTAGCGGGCGACGTTGCCTTCGAGCTCGTCCGTGCAGTCGAAGGCCGCCAACGCGGCGACCTGCGACAGGGTCGGCGGCGACAGGAACAGGTTCTGCGAAACGCATTCGACGGCGCGGACCATGTCCTCGGGGACGACCATCCAGCCCAGCCGCCACCCGGTCATCGAGTAGTACTTCGAGAAGCTGTTGACGACGATCGCATCGTCGTCCAGCTCCAGGACCGTCACGGCTCGCCGTCCGTACGTGATGCCGTGGTAGATCTCGTCGGACACCATCCGGATGCCGTTGGAACCGCAGTACGCGGTCAGGGCGGCCATCGCGTCCCGGTCCAGCATCGTGCCGGCCGGGTTCGACGGGCTGGCGACGATCAGGCCGTCGATCGGGCCGCCCGCGGCGACGGCCGTCTCGATCAGCTCGGGGGTGGGTTGGAAGCGATCCTCCGCCTCGGCCAGGAGCAGGACGGGCTCGATGCCCAACGCCGACAGGGTATGCCGATAGCAGGGGTAACCGGGGATCGCCAGGGCGACCCGGTCCCCGGCGTCGAACGCGGCGAGGAACGCGAGCACGAACCCGGCGGAGGAACCCGTGGTGACGACGACGCGCGAACGATCGACCTCGAAACCGTAGTATTCCCGGTAATGGCGCGCGATGCGCGCCCGGAGCCCCGCATCGCCGAGGGCCACGGTGTAGCCCAGGTCCTGGCGGTCGATGGCCTCGTGCGCGGCGCGGCGGGCGCCTTCCGGGGCCGGCGTGCCCGGCTGGCCAATCTCCATGTGATACACGGCGCGGCGCTCGAACTCGCGCTCCGCGGCGGCGCGCACCACGTCCATCACTATGAAGGGCGGAATCGATCCCCTGCCGGAGACTTTCAAAGCCATCGGACGTTCCTTTCCGCGGCGCCGCCCGAAGACAACGCCGCCTTGCCTCTACGGTACCGCAGATCGTTGCGCGTGTGGGGCGTGGGCCCTCCGCTTCGGCGTGCAACGCTCGCGGCGTCCGGGCCCGGCGGTATCGGACCGGTGATCCTTGTCGACAACCGCGGCGATCCCGGTGACAATGCGGAAGCGTGGCGCCCCAACACGCCGCGCGATCGGGAGGCATCCAGCCATGACCCCACACGGCCGATACGCCGCGGCGCTCGCCGCCGCCGGAATCCTGCTGTCGCCCGCGGTTCTCGGCGCACAGACCGGCACGGAGGACGGACGGTGGTCCTACATCGGCGGGGACGCCGCGCACACGCGGTACTCGCCGGCGGGCCAGATCCGCGCGTCCAACTTCGCCGACCTCCAGGAAGCATGGGTCTGGGACGGCGCGAGTTTCGACGCCGCCAGTGGACGGTCGACGCCCGTGTACGCGGGCGGCCGGCTCTACACGGTCGCGGGTCCGCGGCGCCACGTCGTCGCGATCGATCCGGCCACCGGCGAAACGCTCTGGTCGTATCGGGAGCCCCACACGGCGCGGTGGGAGTACTCCATGCGCCAGGACTACGGCAAGGGCGTCGCCTACGCGGAGATCGACGGGCGGGGCGTCGTCTACATCACGACACCGGCGTTCTTCCTCCATGCGCTGGACGCCGAGACGGGCCGGCCCCTGGAGGGGTTCGGCCGCGCGGTACCGGTCGACGGCTTCCCCGAGACCGGCGTCGTCGACCTGCTCGCCGACCTGGGGCACGACTACGACGTCTACGACGGCGTCCCGCTGGAAGTGGGCTACATCACCGCGTCCTCGCCGCCCATCGTCGTCGACGGCGTCGTCGTCGTGGGCAACTCGGCCGAGCAGGGCTACAACCAGTCGCGCGTCGAGAACATCCCCGGCGACATCCTGGGTTACGACGCCCGGACGGGCGAGTTCCTCTGGAAGTTCAACGTCATTCCCCGCCCCGGCGAGTTCGGTCACGAGACATGGGAGAACGACGCCTGGCAATGGACCGGCGACGTGTCGTCCTGGGCGCCGATGGCCGCCGACCCGGAGCGCGGCATCGTCTATATCCCGACCAACGGGGCCACGCTGGACTTCTACGGCGGATTCCGGCCCGGCGACAACCTGTTCTCCACCAGCCTGATCGCGCTGGACGTCCGTACCGGGGAGCGCGTCTGGCACTACCAGCTCGTGCACCACGACATCTGGAATTACGACACGCCGACGGCGCCCGTGCTGCTGGACGTGACCGTCGACGGGCGCGAGGTCCCGGCCGTCGTGCAGGCCACGAAGCAGGCCTTCGCCTACGCGTTCGACCGCGAGACCGGGGAGCCGCTGTGGCCCATCGAGGAGCGTCCGGTTCCGGCGTCGCGCGTCCCCGGGGAGCGGTTGTCCGAGACGCAACCGTTCCCGACCCGGCCCGCGCCGTTCGACATGCAGGGGCTCACCGACGACGACCTGATCGATTTCACGCCCGAGCTCCGGGAGCGCGCGCTCCAGTTGGTCGAGGCGTTCCAGACCGGGCCGTTGTTCAATCCCCCGCTCCACCGGGACAACGACCTCGGCAAGCGCGCGGCGCTCTGGTGCCCCGGCGACGTCGGCGGGACGAACATCGACGGGCCGGCGGCGGCCGATCCCGCCACCGGCATCCTCTACGTCACGTCGCGCAAGGGGTGCACGGCGCGCATCATCGTGCCCGGCGCGGAGCGCGACGCGCGCGAGGACGCGCCGACGGGGCGGACCGTCGCCGACTTCGCGGTGGGCGGCGGCGCGCCGGTCCGGGGGCCCGACGGCCTGCCCCTGTACCGGCCGCCCTACAGCCGCATCACGGCCATCGACATGAACACGGGCGACCACCTGTGGTGGGTTCCCGTCGGCGAGACGCCCGACCGCGTCACGAACCATCCCGATCTCGAAGGCATGGACATCCCGAATACCGGATCGGGCAACGTCGCGCCGATGACCGTAACCGCGACGCTGCTGATCTACGCCGGCGCCGCGGGCGACGGCTCGCCGAGGCTGTACGCGATCGACAAGGCGACGGGCGAACGCCTGGGCGCCATCGACGCCCCGGCCGCCAGCCGCTACGGCATGATGACCTACGTTCACGGCGGCCGGCAGTACGTGGTGCTCCAGACCGCGCGCACGCTGACGGCGATGGCGCTTCCCTGAGGCCGGCCGTGCCGATCCATCGACGGTCGTTTCTGACCTCGGCGGCGCTCGGGCTCGCGGCCCGGCGCTCGGTCCTCGGCAGGCCCGGGTTCCAGGGCGGCGCGCCCGACGTCGTGGTCGCCGGCGCGGGCGCGTTCGGGATGTGGACCGCGTACCACCTCGGCCGGCTCGGCGCCTCGGTGACCGTCGTCGATCCCTACGGACCGGCGAACGCCCGCGCCAGCTCGGGCGGCGAGACGCGCGGCGTGCGCAGCGCGTACGGCGACGAGGCGCACGGAGTGCTCTGGACGCGCTGGGCGGTGGAGTCGATGCGCCGCTGGCGCGAGTGGGACGCCGAGCACGCCGACCGGCTTCTGCCGCCGGTGTTCTACACGACCGGCGACCTGATCCTCCGCCAGGAGCGCACCTCTTACCTGGAACGTTCGGCCGCGAACTGGGACGTGCTGGACGTGCCCTACGAGTTCCTGAGCCCCGAGGAAGTGGCCTATCGCTGGCCCTGGATCCGGTTCGAGAACCTCGGGGCCGCGCTCTACGAGCCCGGCGCGGGCGTGGTCCGGGCGCGCCGGGCCATCGAGTCCGTGGCCCAGGTGTTCCGCCGGGAGGGCGGCGCCGTCACGCTGGGGCGCGCCTCGCTCGGCCGAAGTTCCGGCCGGACGCTCCTTGACGTCGCGCTCGGGGACGGCGGGCCGATCGCGTCATCGGCGTTCGTCTTCGCCTGCGGCCCCTGGTTCCCGAAAGTGTTTCCCGAGCTGATGGGCCAGCGGATCCGCGTACCGATGGGACACGTCTACTACTTCGCCACGCCGCCGGGCGATGGGCGGTGGGTCCATCCCAACATGCCCAGCTACGGCATCCCGGGCGTGACGGGCTGGCCGGCGCTCGGGCCCGACTACCGGGGATTCCGGGTACGCACCGGCGGTCGCCCCGAAGCCGACCCCGATCTGAGCGACCGCTGGATCGACGACGAGTATCACGGCCAGGCCCGGCAGGTGCTGGAACGGCATTTCCCCGATCTCGCCGGCGCCGCGATCAACGAGACCCGATCCTGCCACTACGAGATGAGCGCGACCGGCAACTTCATCATCGACCGGCACCCCGCCTTCGACAACGTCTGGGTGGCGGGAGGCGGCTCGGCCGAGGCGTTCAAGTCGGGACCCGTGATCGGGGAATACATCGCCCGGCGCGTCCTGGGAATCGAGGACGACCCGGAACTGGCCGAGGCGTTCCGGCTGGGAGACGCCGCCATCCAAGACGGGGATCGGTAGAGGACCGGTGACCGACGCGCCGTTACGCCTGGCCCAGCAGGCTGAACACCAGCAGGCCGCCCATGACGAGCGTGAACAGGACCACGCCCAGGATCAGGATCTCCAGGACCGACGGCTCGCGGTCCGGCAGGAAGGGCAGTCTCGAACGCGCCTCGGCGGCCGCGCCGCCCTCCGGAGCGCCTTCATGGTCCGCGCCGTGGGGATGGGCCTCCGCTTCGGCGCGGTTGACGGCCGCGATGCTGGCCAGGATCATGACGATCACCACGGGTACCAGGAAAGCGGCGCCCGTGGCCAAGGCCTGAAAGATTGCGCTCATACGTCCGCCTTTCGAACCGGTATGATACGACAGGCCCGGCGGACGTGCCAAGCGACCCCGGGGCCGGCCGGAAATGCTCGCACGCCGGGCCCGGTTTCATTAAGATGAGGATGATCTTGACGGAGAGACGCGCAATGAAGGTCCGACGACTCGTACCGCTGTTGGCGGCGGCCGCGGCGCTGGGGGGCGGTATCGCCTACGCTCATCACTCGTTCGCGGCCACGTATTTCGAAGACCGCACCATTCGGATCGAGGGCCGGCTCCTGCAGTTCCAGTTCCGCAACCCCCATTCGTTCGTCCATGTCGCGGCGCCCGACGACGAGGGCAACATCCAGCGCTGGGCCGTGGAATGGGGCGGGGCCGGACAGTTGGGCAGCCAGGGCGTCACCGGCGCGACGCTACGGCCCGGAGACGAGGTCCTGATCGTGGGGAACCCGGGACGGAACCCCGCGGCGTTCCGGGTGCGGATGCTTTCGCTGCGACGCACATCCGACAACTTCGGTTGGGGCTTCGAACCGGACGAGGTCTTCGACTAGTCAACGAAGCGCGAGAGAGGAGATTCCGATGCCGCATCGACTTCTTGCATCCGCGTGCCTGGGCGTGCTGGCCACGGCGGCTTTCGCCGCCGCGCAATCCGGCGGGTACGTCGCGCCGCGGACGCCGTGGGGCGACCCCGACCTGCAGGGCGTCTACACCAGCGACGACTATATCGGCACGCGCCTGGAACGGCCTCCCGAGTTCGGCGAACGCCTGTTCCTGACCGAGGCGGAGATGAACGAGCGCGACAACCAGCTCGAGAGCCGCCTGGCGCGCGACGCCGTCGAGTTCGCCGACCCCGAGGGCCGCGTCGGCACGGGGCCCCCGGGCCACTGGGGCGAGCGCGGGCGCCGTCCGCCGCGCCAGACGTCGCTGCTCGTCGACCCGCCCGACGGCCGGCTGCCCGAGCTGACCGACCTGGGACGCGAGCGGCAGGCATGGGCCCGGACCAACCGGCAGGGCGCGGGGACGGACCGTCCCACGGCCTCGTGGGAGGAGTACACCTTCTACATCCGTTGCATCACGCGGGGCCCGGCCGGCTCGATCCTGCCGGTCATCTACGGCAACGGGACGCGCATCGTCCAGAGCCCCGGCTACGTCGCGATCCAGTACGAGATGGTCCACGAAGCCAAGATCATCCCGCTGGACGGCAATCCCCACGTCGGCGAGGACATCAAGACCTACATGGGCGATTCCATCGGATGGTGGGACGGCGATACGCTCGTCGTCCACACGACCAACCTGATCGACAACGGCACGGGCCTGGGCGGCAACGGCGGCGGGACGCCCCTGAGCGACGCGGCGCGCCTGACGGAGCGCTTCACGCGCGTCGCGCCGGACGTCATCGAGTACGAGCTGACGGTCGACGATCCCAGAACCTATGCGCGCCCGTTCACGGCGCGGTTCCCCATTCGGCAGGAACCGGACTACGAGGTCTTCGAGTACGCCTGCCACGAGGGCAACAACGGGATGCACAACCAGTTGAGCGCCTCGCGGGCGATCGACCGCGGCGAGTCGACGGCGAATGATCTCGACTAGACCGGGCGGATTGGAGACCGGCCGACGCGCCCGCTCCGGTCGAAGGCGGGCGTGCCGGGCGTTCCGATCCATCGCCGCGGCGTGCGCCCTGGCGGCGGCCATCCCGGCCGCGGCGCAGATCAACATCACCGGGGAATGGGCCGGCCGGTATCACGAGGACTTCGACGACCGGGTGCCCGGCGACGTCAACGGCGACTTCACGGGCGTGCCGATCAACGACGCCGCGCGCCGCTACGCCGAGGCCTGGGACGTGACGCGGGTCAACGTCCTGGAGCACCAGTGCCAGCCCTACAGCCTGCCGCACATCTACCGCGGGCCGCTGCAGTTCCGGATCTGGGAGGAGAAGCACCCGCAGACGCAGGAGATCATCGCCTACCAGGTCTACATCGGCACCTACATGCAGTCGCGCACGATCTGGATGGACGGACGGCCGCATCCGCCCGAGTACGCCCCGCACACGTTCGCCGGGTTCTCGACCGGCGTGTGGAACGGCGACGTCCTGACCGTGACGACGACGCACATCAAGAAGGAGTTCTACCGGCGCAGCGGACTGCCCTCCAGCGACCGGACCACGGTGGTGGAGCACTACGTCCGGAACGGAAACCTGCTCACGCAGACGCTGATCATCACCGATCCGGTGTACCTGACCGAGCCCTACGTCAACAGCCAGGAGTTCGAGCTGATTGAGCGCGGCAACCGGAACTGGCTCTACAACTGCGAGTACGTGATGGAGGTGCCCCAGCCGCGCCACCAGGTGCCGCACTACCTGCCCGGCGAGAACCCGTTCCTCGACGAGTGGGCCCGGCTCTTCGGGACGCCGTTCGAGGCCGTCTTCGGCGGCGCGCCGTCGACGTACCCGGAGTACATGCCCCGGATTGAAGAAATGGTGGACGATGCGAACGGCGATTAGCCGAGGCGTCGCCGCCGCCGGCCTCTTCGCGGCCACGGCCACGCTGGCGGCCCAGGAGTCGGGGATCGAGACGTTCCACGTCCAGGGCAACGTCTACCTGCTGGCGGGCGCGGCGTCGAACATCGCCGTTCAGGTGGGTCCGGACGGCGTCCTTGTCGTCGACACGGGGGGCGAGGACACCGCCGACGCCGTCCTGGCGGCCATCCGCACGCTGTCGGACGGCCCGATCCGCTGGATGGTCAACACGCACGGGCACCGCGACCACACCGGCGGCAACACGACCGTGTCCCAGGCCGGCGTGACGCTGAACGGGAACCCCGCCGCGATCATCGCGCACGAGGAAGTGCCCACCCGGATGGTGCTCGAAGACCGGCCGATCACGGAATGGCCGCTGAACACGTTCTTCGAGGACCGCCGCGACTTCTACTTCAACGGCGAGGCGATCTTCCTGTACCACCACCCGGGCGGCCACACCGACGGCGACATCGTCGTCTATTTCCGTGGATCGGACGTGCTGGTGTCGGGCGACCTGTTCATCACGACCACGTACCCGGTGATCGACGCCGACTACGGCGGGGGCGTCGACGGCTTCATCGGCGGATTGAACAACATGCTGGACATCGCCGTGCCGGCCTGGCTGCAGGACGGCGGCACCTACGTCATACCCGGCCACGGACGCATCGGCGACGAGGCCGACATCATCGAGTACCGCGACATGATCGTGATCGTCCGCGACCGGATCCAGGACATGATCGCGAAGGGCATGTCGTTGGAGGAGGTTCGCGCCGCCGAGCCGTCGCTCGATTACGACACGCGTTACGACGCCGGAGACGGCCCCGGTTCAAGGGACGCGTTCATCGAGGCCGTCTACCGGGACCTCGCCCAGGGAGGCGACCAGTGAAGCGCAAAACGAGTCCGCGGGCCCTGGTTCCGGCCATGGCCTGCGTTCTGTGCCTGACGGCCGGAACGCCCCGGCTCGCGGCCCAGCGCGGCGCGCCGCCGTCGGCCGAGGCCGCGGCGCCCATCGACCTGACCGGCACCTGGGTGTCGGTCGTCAGCGAGGACTGGCGCCACCGCATGATGACCCCGCGCCCCGGCGACTTCGAAAGCGTGCCGCTGAACGGCGAGGGCCGCAGCACGGCCGACGCGTGGGACCTGGACGCCGACAACGCGAACGGCCTCCAGTGCAAGGCGTTCGGCGTCGGCGGCATCATCCGCCAGCCCGGCCGCGTCCGGATCGGGTGGGCCGACGGGAACACGCTCGAACTGGACTTCGACGCGGGCACGCAGACCCGTCTGCTCCACTTCGACGACGCGGCCGCGGCGCCCGACGAGTTGACGTGGCAGGGCCATTCCGTGGCGGAATGGCGGCGTCCGCCGCAGGGGCGCGGCGGCAACCCGCGCGCGCAGATCGGAAACAGCACCGGCCCGATCGCGCCGGGCGGCGGCGGCCGCGGCACGCGCGGCGGCCCGGCGCCCGACATCGGCCAGCTCAACGCGGGCGGCGCGCTGACGGTCACGACCACGCACTTCCGCGAGGGATACCTGCGCAAGAACGGCGTCCCCTACAGCGAGAACGCGTCGATCACGGAGCACTTCCACCGGCTGCCCACCCACCCGAACGGCGACGAATGGCTGCTGGTCGTGACCGTGATCGAGGACCCGGCCTACCTGAACGGTCCGTTCTACACGAGCACGCACTTCAAGCGCGAACCGGACGACGCCAACTTCAACCCCACGCCGTGCCGCACGGCCCCGCCGCCCGAGGGTGGCGCCCCGGAACCGCCGGGGCGGTGAGGCGCCACGAAAAGACACTCGCGGCTCCGATGCCGCGCGCAACTGGAACACAGTCCGGGATCGCCTCGTCGGCGCTTCCGACCAAGCCGCTCCGCTTTCGATAGCGCCATCGCTCGGCGACGACCACCAATCCGGATCAACTCCGGAGAGTCGATCCGCCCATGATTGGTAACATATGAGTTACCATATTCGATGTTGGAAGTCAGGCAATACGTCGACACTGAAGGCCGAAGCCCGTTCACGAGATGGTTCGATCGGCTCGACGCCCGCGCAGCCGCCAAGGTGACGACTGCGCTATCGCGCCTTGAGCAGGGGAACCTTTCGAACGCCAAGGGCGTCGGCGCGGGAGTGTCGGAGTATCGCATCGATCACGGTCCAGGTTACCGGATCTACTTCGGCAAGGACGGCGAACGACTGATCATCCTGCTCGGTGGCGGGACGAAGGCGCGTCAGCAACGCGATGTCGTGGCCGCCCGGAAACTCTGGCGGGAATACCGCCGGCGCAAGCGGGAAGAGAGTTGACAACCATGCCACTGACACGTGACTTCAAGGAGACTGTCCGAGCGCGGATCGAGCGTGACGACGCTTTTCGCGCGGCGCTGCTCGAAGAAGCGGTGGAGTGCCTGCTCGCCGGCGAGGTGGAAACGGGCAAGGCGATCCTCCGCGACTACATCAACGCCACCATCGGCTTCAGGAAACTCGGCGAATTGACCGCCAAACCTTCCAAGAGCCTGATGCGAATGCTCGGCCCGCATGGCAATCCACAGGCCCGGAACCTGTTCGAGATCATCGGCCGCCTTCAGGAACGCGAGGGCCTGCACCTCAAGGTGCAGGCGTTCCGGTGATCCGCTCGCCGCGCCCGTCATTTCGAAACGGCAGGTACATCAGCGGCAAGACCACGAGAACGATCCCTTCCAGAATCCACAGGTACGCGGGCCACTCCGGAAAGAAGTCCATCACGGAAGCGCTCTCCGGCTTCGCGGCCACGTAGAGGTAGTTGCTCCCGATGCGCAGGTTGATCCACAGAACGACCAACCCGTAGGCGTTCAGCCCGGCAATCACGGCCCCCAGCGACGGGAGGGTCGGCCGCCAGCCCTCGACGGAGACGACCCACAGCCCCGCGGTCACGACCAGGCCGTGCGAAAGCATGGTCTGAAAGAAACGGTAATGCGCGACACCGTACTCGCCCATGTCGGGCGTGATCAGCGCCTGAACCGCGCCCGCGACGCCCAGGAAGTAGAGCAGCGGATACAACGAACGCTTTTCGAGAAGGAGCGTCACTGCCGTGATCCACACCATGGCGCTGCAAAGGTGCAGCGGCAGCATTCGCTGAAGCGTCCAGGAGCCCGCCGCCAGATTCCACACATGCCATCCCGACTCGTCCAGCAGGAGAGCCAGGGCCAAAGCGAGCCTGACGCGCCGCCTCAGCCCCGCGCCCCCGTTCCGGCCCGCGCGGATCAGCGCCAGCGCGGCCGCGGCGATGACGGCGATCGCGATGATGTGCGCCGCGCCGAACAGTCCGAACGGCTCCCCGTCGAAATGCGGCGAAAAGAACTCGAACACGCGCCCCTCACGGTCGGCGGTCGGCCGATGGGGCCGGCCCCTCGCTCATCATGGGTTCGGAGGGTCGCCGATGTCCACCCGCCTCACGCGGAATGTTCGAGACAACCCGTCGCGGCCGGTCGGCCCCGTACACTAGAATCGACAGGAGAGAATCGGATCGAATCGCGGAACGCCCCGGGAGCCGCGCGGTCCGTTCGTGTCGCCGGTATGCCGACTCTTCCGGAACTGATCGAGCGCGCGCCCTGGCGCGAGGCGGTCACGTGGCGAGAGACGTGGCCGCACGAATACGTCTTCGTCCGGCGCGACGGCCAGCGCCCCCTGATGGACGCCATCTGCGCGCGCCTCACGAACGGCGAAGGCGTCGAAGGCCGGTTCTACGGCCGATCGTCGACGTATCTCTTCATCGGCGAGCACAAGTACTGGGTGATGACCCCTTGCGCCGACATGGACTTCGACGGCGCGGAGGACTACATCATCAACCGGGCGCGCCTGTACCGGGATCGGCGGGATTTCGTCGTCGAATAGGACGTATCGACCGCGAGTCTGCTTCTGAGCAGACTTCACGGCTCCGCCGCGGACGATCCGTCAGAAGCGATGCTTCAAGGTGAACGTGACGGCCCAGTAGCCGATGCCGCCGAACTCCAGCGTGCTGTCCAGAGGGGTCACGCCGTCCGCCCGGACCGGGGCGTGGCCGCGGACCTGGGTCCACGTCACTTCGTCGGAGACGTCGCCGAAGCGGCTCCAGCGCGCCTTCCCGCCCAGTGACGTACGCTCGGTCCACGCGTAGTCGAGACCGGCCAGCAGTTGAAAGCCGAAGACCGTACCGTCCGCCTTGGCGTCGAGGATGCTGGTGGTGCCCGCGGCGGCGCGCTTGGCGGCCTCCGGCCAGTCGGGGTCGAATTCGATCTGCAGGTACTCGGCCTCCGGTTTCCGCGTGACCTGCGTGTAGTAGCTCACCTCGGTCGCGGACCCGCCGACGCCGGCGCCGACATACGGCGTCCAGGACGAATCGCTCAGGAAGTCGTAGTACACGTTGGCGAGGACCTGATGCGCGTGGTAGTCCCCGATCCACTCCTCGAGCGGCGCGTCGCGGGACCACTCGGTGTTCTTGTCCGCCACGACCGCGCTCTCGGCGCCGCCGAGGGGTTGGACATCGTCCCCCTGGTAGCGGTTCAGGTACTCCACCTCGAAGCGCGGACCGCCCGCCATGTAGCCGAAGGTGACGCCGCTCGAGAAACCGGGGTCCGGGGCAAGCGTGTTGGCGGCCATCACCGCCGGCGTGTTATCGCGGCACGCCGCGTCGTCCGGCGGGCTGATGGAGGCCGGATAGAGGAGCCGGTCGCACCGCGTCGGGTGGCTGACTCCGGTGACCGTCGAGTCGACGGCGGAAGGGAACGGCGCCCCCATCTCGAGGCCGACGTAGAACCCGGACCGGTTTTCCTGCGCCGCGGCGTTGCCTGCCGATCCGAGCACGCAGACGCCCGCGCCGACACAGACCACCCAGAACCGCACCCGACATCTCGTATTCGCCGATTTCATCCGCTCAGCATATGGGAACGGCGCGAGGGCCGGCAAACCGGCCCGTCGTGCGCATGGTCCGCGTCGCACACCACCCGGGGCCCCGCGATCGCCGGACAGCCTTGCGAAAGCATGGTTTGGAGGGAACGGGTCTTCGCAACGGACGCGGGACATGCTGTCCACAACGCGTCATGAGACCCCGGGGCTTCCGGCGGATGTATTGTCTACCTGACGTTCCTGGCCTGCGAACCGGTCCGCAGGTCGCTTTCCTCGGTCCGGATTACCTCTACCGTGCGCCGCCCTTCCGCCGGCTGTGCGAGTGGAGCCCGTACATGGAACCCGACTACATGGACGAACGTACGCATCGCCGTCCGCCCAACAAACAGCAAGGGCCTCCGAAGAGGCCCCGCGCCCTGCGATCGAAACCGCAAGGGGTGTAGGTCACAATATAGCCACGAACCGCGATCGGTTCAAGAACGACCTCGACGAACGACCTCGACGAGCTCCCGGCGGTCTTGGCGCCAAGTCTGGCCTTGATTCGGATCCTGGCCCAGTGCGCGACCACGGCGTGCCACACCCGCGCATTCCGGCTGTCCAAGGCAAAGTATGATGCACGAATGTCCCAGAGTGTCCGCCGGGTCTCCCTCGATGCGAGTCTGTGCTTCGCACTGACGACAGTCACACGCCCGCAACCCGAACGGAAGCTGTCCTCGCTCGCGACGGAACGCCTCCGACGCCAATTGACTGGATCACAGGATGACTGAGCTGAACGCCCCTCGACTGGCTTTCGACCCCAACCGGGCGCTGCCCGCCGCCGCGTACCGCGACCCGGAGTGGCTCGCGGCCGAAAAAGAGAAGATCTGGCACGCGGACTGGGTATTCGCGGCCATGGAGGACGCGCTTGCCGCGCCCGGCGACCAGCTTCCCGTCGTGATCGGCGACCAGCCCGTGCTGCTCGTTCGAAACCAGGCGGGAGAGCTGGCGGCCCTGTCGAACCTGTGCGCCCACCGCGGCACGCTGCTCGTCGAAGGTCCGGCCAACGCCGCACGCATCCGGTGCCCGTACCACGCGTGGACCTACGACCATGCCGGACGGCTGATCGCGGCGCCGTTCGCACCGGAGGACGCGATCGACAAGCAGGCGCACTGTCTCCCGGCCTATCGGGTCGAGTCCTGGCACGGGCTGGTCTTCGTGAGCCTCGATCCCGACGTGGAACCGCTCGCCGAGCGCTTCGCGGCGATCGCGCCCGACGTGTCATCGCGCGAGGGCAACGGACTCCGCCACTTGTCGCAACAAGAGACGACGCAGGTGTGGGAGTGCAACTGGAAAGTCGCGATGATGAACGGGATGGAGAGCTACCACGTCTTCAGGGTGCACGCAACGACCCTCGAACCGTTCACGCCCACCCGGGACGCCTACTACATCACGGGCTCCGCCCGAGCGACCGCCACGGGCGGCTCGAACAAGGGCGAGGACGACTACCTGCTCATCAGCCTGCCGCCGGGATTCGTCGGAGTGTTCACCCGGGACAGCTTCCTCTGGCAGGCTGTAAGTCCGCTCGGACAGAACCGTTGCACCGTCCGTACCGGAGGGAGCTTCGTCGAGGACTCCGGCGCCCGGGGCCTCGGCCGATTGGGCGAGTGGTTCGGGTGGATAGTCGGCGCTGCCGCGTATCCGGCGGCCGACTTCCTGCCCGAGGACAAGGCCATCTGCGAGCGCGTTCAACGCGGCGTCACGGGAGACTTCGTGCCGGGGCGGCTTGTGCCGATGGAGCGGGTCGTGGTGGACTTCGGCCACTACCTCAACTGGCGCCTCAACGGCATCGAACCGCCCGCGGTCCATTCCGAACCGGCGCCCTGAGTCCGGTGTTGGCGGCGCACCGTTGTCATATGGTCCCGGAGCGCAGGACAAGAGCCGAGCCGTTCGGCGCTCAGGACACGCTTATCCGGGCTTCTACGATTGCTTGCCGAAAAAGGATCGGGCTAACCTTGCGCTTGGTCATATTCGTGGGGGGGAGCGGGGGTACTGCTGCATGAGCAAGACATGGCCGGCGGAGGATGCCAAGGCGCGTTTCGGCGAGTTGCTGAAGACGAGCTTGGCCGAAGGCCCACAGATCGTGACCGAACGAGGCGTGGAAAAGGCCGTGCTGGCGCCCATCGACGAATGGCGACGGTTGCAGCAGCGAGCCGGGCCGGATCTAAAACGAATGCTTCGCTCTCCGGAAGCGCGCACGGATACGCTGACGCCGCCACGTCCGCGGCATCGCCACCGTGTGGCTCCGTGATTCCAGTCGGTCCGTTTATCTCAACCTGCCGATCCGATTCGATCTGGTCGACCTCTTCCAGGCTCGATCGAGCCCGTTGACGACGATCACGGCGTCCTACGGCAACGCGAACACGAACAGGTTCCGGCTGTCTCCGGCGCGCAGCTCCGGCGTCAGGTTGGTGACCGACCGCGCGACCAGCGACGGACCCGTGCTGACGGCGACGTACTGCGTGCCGTCCACCGCGAACGTGATCGGGAAGCCGCTGACCGGCGCGCCCAGGTTCGTCTCCCAGAGCACTTCGCCGGACTCGTCGTCGTAGGCGCGGAAGCGGCCGTTGGTGTCGCCGCCGAAGACGAGTCCGCCGCCGGTGGCCGCCAACGACAGCATCCCGGCGCGCTGATCGTGCTGCCAGACCGTTTCGCCCGTCTCCACCGAGATTGCCATGACCGTGCCGAGTTGGTCCGTCCCACCGGCCGGCTGCTGAACCATCCGGAGGCCGTAGACCTCGCTCGGGTCGCGCTCGTCCGTCGTCGTTCGCGCGAGCATGCACAGGTTCTGCATGGGAAAGTACATCACGCCGGTGCGGGGGCTGTAGGCGCCGGCCGGCCAGTTCTTCCCTCCCGAGCTGCCCGGGCACACCAAGTGCTCCTGGTCGATGCGGTCGTAGAGGAGCCGCTCGTTGACGACCACGGTGCCCGTCGATCCGTCGATCTCGCTGACCACGTTCTGCATGACCGTCGGCCGGGCCCACAGGAACTCGCCCGTTTCGCGGTCGAGCGTGTAGACGATGCCGCTCTTGCCAGGGATCCCGGTCAGCACGCGGCGCTCTTCCCCCGGCGTGATGCTCGGGTTGATCCACGCCACGGCGTCCGCATCCGGCGCTACGGCCGTATCCACCAGCAGCCGCTCGAACGGGTGGTCCAGGTCCCAGTGGTCCACCAGGTGCTGGTAGTACCAGACGATCTCGCCCGTGTCGGCGTCCAGCGCCAGCGTCGAGTTGTGGTACAGGTGCTGTTCCCCGTTGCCCCCAAGGACGAACTTGGGCGCGGGAATCGTCACCGAGGTCCCGATATAGACCAGGTTCAACTCCGCATCGTAGCTGGGGACCATCCACGTGCCGATGTGCCAGCGTTCCTCGTAGGGCACGTCGCCCCAGGTCTCGTCGCCCGGCTCGCCGGGCCGCGGAATCGTGCTGGTCCTCCAGATTTCCTCGCCCGTCGCCGCGTCGTGCGCGGTGACGATGCAGGCCTGCTGCCCGCCACGGGGCTGGCACTGCCGGCCCGCGATGATCTTGCCGTCGGCGACGATGGGTCCGGAGCTGGCGTTGGCCGACACGCCGGGGTCCAGGATCTGGGTTTCCCAGACCAGCTCGCCGGTCTCGGTGCTGATCGCGAACACGTGGTTGTCGGCGCTGGTGTCGATGATCGTGTTCCCGTAGATGGCCAGGTTGCGGTTGGTCCCCCGCCGCGTGCGCTCGCCCATGTCGCGCTGGTGCTCCCACAAGAGGTCGCCCGTGGCCGCGTCGAACGCCCGGATCAGGTCGCCGGGGTTGGGCATGAACAGCACGCCGTTGTGAACCAGCGGCGTCCCTTCCTGGCTCCCCCCTTCGCCCACGCCGTGCGTCCAGACCAACCGCAGTTGATCGACGTTGCCGCGGTCGATCGCGTCCAGCGGGCTGTAGCCCCAGCCGTCGTGCGTCCGGCGCCACATCAGCCAGTCCCCGGCGGCCGGCTCCCTCAGCATTTCGTCGGTCACGGGAACGAGCTCGCGGGCATCCTGGGCGAGCCCGGGCAGGGACGCCCCCAGCAGAAGGATCAAGGCAATGGCCGGCGTCTTCATGGAAATCGCTCCTCGCACCTTGCGTTCAGTGTGTCAGCGGGGAATGTATCCATGCGTGGGCCGATTGTCCAGCGTTCGGATTCGCGGGGTTTGGACCTATACTGGCGGCACTGTCCCCGAAAAGGAGCCCGCAATGACTCGACATGGCCGCAAGAGCCCGCCGCTTCTTCAGTTCGCGTTGGTCCTGGCGCTGGCCGCGCCCGCCGCCCACGCCCAGCGGACCGTCCCGTTCCGGGGCAATATCCCGGTGGCGCCGCGCGGCATCGTCGTGCCCCCGTTGCCGGACGAACCCGTGGAGTACCAGACGGCCGAGGGCCAGGACATTCGCGTCGTCGTGGTGACGCGCGGGCTCGAACGCCCATGGAGCATGGCGTTCCTTCCGGACGGCGGCATGCTGATCACCGAGCGCGGCGGCCAACTGCGCCACTTTCGCGGCGGAACACTCGACCCGGACCCGGTGGACGGCGTGCCCGAAGTCCGTGCGCAGGGATTGGGCGGCCTGATGGACATCGCGCTGCATCCCGCGTTCCAGGACAACGCCTGGGTCTACCTGACGTATTCCCAGCCGTTCGAGGATCGGTCGACGCTCGCGCTGGCGCGCGGCCGCTGGACAGGGGATGCACTGGAAGGCGTGGAGGACATTTTCGTTGCGGATCCCGGCACGGGCGGCGCCTCGCGGATCGCGTTCGGGCTTGACGGCACGCTCTACATGACGACGGGCGGGGGCGGCGCGCAGGATGCGAACACGCTCGGCGGCAAGGTGCTCCGGTTGACGGACGAAGGCGACGTCCCGACTGACAACCCGTTCGTCGGCGTGGAAGGCTCCAGGCCCGAGGTCTACACGCTGGGCCATCGCAACTCGATCGGGCTGGCCGTCCACCCCGGCACGGGCAGCGTCTGGCAGAACGAGAACGGACCCAACGGCGGCGACGAGATCAACATCCTGCAGCCGGGCGGCAACTACGGCTGGCCGCTGATCAGTTTGGGCCGGACCTATCCGGGACCGTGGCAGTCCGAGGCCTTCTGGCGCGACGGGATGCTGCAGCCCGTCGTCTACTGGATGCCGTCGATCGCCGTGTCGGGGATGGCGTTCTACACCGGCGACGCGCTGCCGCTCTGGAAGGGCGACGTGTTCGTCGGCGGGTTGCGGGTGGGCGAGATCCCGGGGACCGGGCGGCTGGAGCGCATCCTGTTCAACGAGGACATGGAGGAGCTGCGCCGCGAGTCGCTGCTCGTCGACATGAGGCAACGGATCCGCGACGTCCGCCAGGGACCCGACGAGTTGCTGTACCTGTTGACCGACGAGGACGACGGCGCGCTGCTCAGGATCGAGCCGGGAGACTGAAGGGCCGGAACCGTCGTTCAGTCCCGCGTGCGCTCGTTCAACTCGCGCCCGTCGGGCAGGACGATCGAAACGAACTTGCCCACCGTCTCGTCGGTCCGAAGCGGGTTGGCGACAATCCGGACGCGGTCGCCGACCGACAGGGTCGACCGCGTCCAACCGGCGCGCACCAGGTGCGCGGGCCCGTTCATCTCGATGTCCCAGCGCTCGGCCGCTCCGGCGTCGCCCGCCACGTTAAACTCGATCCACGCGTGCGGGTTGGTCCACCGGAACCCGGTGACTTCACCCTCCAGCGTGATCTCGGTCGCGAGGTCGAAGACCACCGGCGAGTGGTGGCCGGTTGCGAACGGCGACGCGGCCAGGAGCAGACCGGCGCAACCTGCAAGGAGTCGTCGCTTCATCGGCGTCATCCCTATCGCACCTGGGATTCCGAGCGCGTGCTCGGCATGTAGTCGTTCAGGTCGGGCCAGCATTCGACCTCGGTGATGTCGGTCTCATCCTGCCGGTCGAACCACTTGGTCATGACCCAATCGCCTTCCCAGCTCTTGGGATCGGTCATGGTGTACTCGATCTCAAGGCGGGTCCCGTCATCGATCAGGCGCACGCGTTCGACGATGCGCAGCGCGTCGCTGGCCGGTATCGAGGCGCCGCCCTGGTCCATCCAATGGTGGTGGCCGACGAAGTGCCGCGTGTCCACCACCAGCGTGTCCCCTTCCCAGCGTCCGATGGATTCACCGTTGAAGCTGGGCACGACCAGGTCGGGGTCGGTGTGCTCGCGCCCGTCCAGGTAGATGATCCGCAGGCTGTTCATGAAGTGGCTGATCATGTAGACCGCCGTCGGCAACTGGATCATGGCGATCGGCCAGACGCGCGTCATGATCAGCGGCAGGCCCGCCGGCCAGCACTGGCCGATGTCGTCGCGATAGACGTTGCCCTCGGCCCGGGCCGCCTCACCGGCGTCGTAGTGCGCCTGGGCCTCGGGCGTCAGCGTGAACGCCTCGGGGATGAAGCGCCAGGAGCCGGGCTGCCCGATGTCGTGCTGCCAGGTTCCGGTCAGATCGAACGGGGGCGCGGGCCGGGGCCGGGCCAGGTTTTCCGGCGCCAGCGCCCCGAGCTGGGCGGCGGCCGCCATCGGCGGGGCGACCCCGCCGGCGGCCAACGCCGCGGCGACCCAAGCCGCGCCGAGTGTCCGGATCGTGTGCGGCATCTTCACGTTGCCTCCCGTATCAATGCGCGTCGAGAAAATCGAAGATCTCCTCGGCGAAATCCAGGTACGCCGTCAGGTGGACGCCGCCGGGCACGGTCGCATACATCGCATCGACCCCGGCGGCGATGGCCGCCTCGGCCAGCGCCTGAGACGCCTCGATCGGGTTGGACGTGTCCTGGTCGCCGTGGATGACCATCAACGCGACTCGGTCCCGGAGGTTCTCGAACGGGTAGTCGTCGTAGACGATGGGCGCCGAGCTGGCGATGACAGCCCGGAACCGCTCCGGGTACCTGGCCGCCAAGTGCAGCGCGCCGGACCCGGACGGGTTCTGGCCGTGGATGTACACGCGGGAGGTGTCGGCGTTGTACTCGGCGGCCACGAGATCGATGACGTAGAGGACGTCCTGCTCGGCGCGTTGATCCTCTTCCTCGGTCCAGCCGTCGGCGGGGACCGACGGCCCCGCGGGTCGCGAAATCGGATAGGGGCTGCCGTAGTAGGGCTGCCGGAGCGGCCGGTAACCCATCGGCGAGATCACGATGTAGCCGCGTTCCTCGCCCTCGCGGACCAGGTCGTTGTCCTCGCGGTGGTTGTTGTTCACGCTGTTGCCGGCGCGCAGCGTCACCAGGATGGGCATGCTTGTTTCCGGCGTCCACGTGGAGGGCACGAAGAGCCGGTACGGAATCGACTCCCCGGTCCCCGGGAAGTCGTACACGCGGTACTGCTCGCCGGTCTGGCGGTAGAGCGGACCGTCGGGATTGGGCTCCGGCGCGGGCGGCGGACCGCCGCCCCGCTGCGCGGCCGAGGCCGCAAGCGCCGCCATCAGGAAGACGGCCGGAAAAAGGAAACGCTTACTCATGGGACACCTCTGTCTCGTTTACGGACACTCCGCGGCGATCGTCGCCACCGAGCTGGTGTTGATCTGGTCCGGATCCGCGTCCCGGATCAGGAACCCCTTCGCCTCCACACGGTGCCCCACCCGGTCGCGGGGCGCCGGAAACACGTAGATCAGCTCGAACGTCCCGATCCCGAGCGGCGCGTCGATCATGGCCTCGAGGTCCTCGTCCGACGAGGCGGACGGGTCGCGCGTGCGCGCGGGCACGGTGGCCTGCGACACGATCCAGCGCCCGTCGCTTTCCGACAGGCAGCCGGAAACCGTCACCAGCGAAGCGTCGGGCACTTCGCCCGGACCGTCGGCGGCCTCGACGCGGATCGCCGGCAGTTCCGCGATCACGAGCTCGTCGTCGCCCGCGGGAAACCCGTTGCCGTCGAGAAGGTAGGCGAGGATGTCCACGTAGGCCGCATCGGTGAGGCTCCCCGGATCGTTGTCGGGCATGCTTTCACGGACGACGTCGAACAGGCTGATCAGGTTGTCCTCGCCCCAGTTCCGCAGAAACTCGGTGTTGTCGGAAGCGTTCGTCAGGTCCTGGTGGCAGTCGGTGCAATACAGCTCGAACTCGAGCCGTCCCCGCTCGGCCTGCTCCACGTTGAACACGCCGTCCCACACGGTGCGCCGGTCCTGCGCGACGCCGGCGGCGGCCGCCGCCAGGACCGACGCCGCCAGCGACCCGCGTATCAGGAAACTGGTCCACGCCCGCATAGCGCGCTCCCCTTTCGGAAACGGACAGGGTCCGGATACGTTCATGCTGCCCGAGATGCTGACAAGGATATATCAGCCCGTGGTCGAAATGTACACGGCCGCGGGGGCGGGCCCGGCGGGCTCTCCTTCCGCCCACTCGACGGCGCCGTCGACGAGGAACCATGCCCCGGCCAGCAACAGGCTCGCCAGCACGACCTTCCGGAACCGTTCCACGCGGATCCTGGGCAGCAGGGCCCGGGCCAGGTAGACCCCGGCGAAGCCGGCGGCGGCGGTCACCAGCATCAGGGGCCACACGGCGCGGGTGTCCACCTCATCGTAAAGGGACAGGTACACGGGAACGCGCGAGGCGTCGATCAGCGTCGCGATGGCGGCCGAGGTGGCGACATACGGCGCCTTGCCGCCGATGAAGTGATGGAGAAAGAACGCGCGCACGGCGCCGCCGGTCCCGATGACGCCGGCCGCCAGTCCGGACGCGGCGCCGCCCAGGCCGGCGTGCACGGCGCCGGCGCGCCACGCCCTGGCGCCCCCGGCCCCGGCCAGACCCATCGACGCGTCGAAGACCAGAAGAATGCCGAGCGCCACCTTCAACGCCGAGGCCGGCGCCACGGCCGAGAGCAGGCCCCCCAGCACTGAAAAGACGACGGCGGCCGGACCGAACAGCAAAACGACGCGCCAGGCGACGGCGTCGCGGAACGTGACCGTCTTCAGCGCGTTGGCCAGACCGTGGAACACGGCGACGACCAGGATCGTCGACCGCAGGTCGAGGAACGACGCCAGCACGGGCGTCAGGATCGTGGCCGACCCGAAGCCGGTCCACGTCGAGACCCCGGCGGCCAGGAACGCCGCCGCGAAGGACACCGCCAGCATCACGGCGTCAGTCACCGAAATCCAGAAGCACCTTCAGGACGCCCGGCTCCCGGCTGACGTCGATCGCCCGCATCGCGTCGTCGATCGGAAACGCCCCGTCCAGGAGCGGCGAGGGGTCGACGCGTCCGGACGCCAGCAGGTCGATCGCCGGCTGGAAGGGACCGCACCGCGAGCCGACGACGGTGATCTCGTCCACCACCGCCATCGTCAGGTCGAACGGCGTGTCGTGACCATGGGTGCTCTTGAGAACGAGCGTCCCGGCCGGGCGCACGGCGCGTCGGGCCACGGCGAAACCCTCGGCGGCGCCCGTGCACTCGACCACGACGTCGAACGCGCCCGGGGGCACGTCGTCCGGCCGGCAGGTCGCGATCCCGTCCGGCAGCCGCCGCGCCGAGTGCTCGCTTCGAGCCGCAACGGTCAGAGCGCACGGGGTCAGCGCCAGGACCCGCGCCACCAGTTGGCCGAGCTTGCCGGGGCCGACCAGCAGGACGCAATCACTCGGGCGGACGTGTACCTGCTCGAGGATCTCCAGGGCCGCCGCCAGAGGCTCGACGAAAACCGCGGTCTCGGAAGCCAGCGAATCCGGCACCGCGTGCAGGTTGACGACGGGCAGCGCCGCGAATTCGGCGAAGGTCCCGTTTCGGTCCTGGATTCCGAGCACGGTCCGGCGCGGGCAATGGCCCGTCCGGCCCGCGCGGCACGCGGCGCACTCCAGGCAGGACGCCGAGATCACACCGACGACGCGGCGGCCCGCCCACTCCTCGGGGCCATCCTCGACCGTGCCCACGAACTCATGTCCCGGTATCCCGGTGAACGGGTACATGCCCCGGATCAGGCCGTGGTCCGTGCTGCAGATGCCCGCGTAGCGGACGCGGAGCCGCGCCTCGCCGGCGGCCGGATCCGGCACGGTCAGGTCCGTTCGCAACGTCACGTTGCGGTCTTCCAGCCAGAGGCCTTTCATGGGCGCGGTCCCCGCCGACGCGGGCCGCCGCCCATTCTAAAACATGTCAGAATGAGAACTGGCCATGGAACCCCACTTCCTTCGGGATCTGACCATACTGTTCGGCGCGTCGGTCCTGGCGTCCTACCTCTTCCGCGCGCTCCGGCTGTCGACGATCGCGGGCTTCCTCGTCGCCGGCGCCGTGATCGGACCGGGAGGCTTCGCGCTGATCGAATCGACCGAAGAGGTCCGGCAGATGGAGGAGATCGGGGTCATGCTCCTGCTGTTCTCCATCGGCGTGGAGTTCTCCGTCGACAAGCTGCGTCGCGGCGGCCGGATGGTCCTGGCGGGCGGATCCAGCCAGGTCCTGATCACGGGAGCGGCCGTGGGCGCCGCGGCCGCTCTCCTCGGCGCGCCGGCGTCGATGGCCGTCTTCATCGGCATGCTCGCCGCGCTGAGCAGCACGGTCATCGGCCTCCGACTCCTCCATGAACGGGGCCTGACCACGGCGCCGCAGGGACAGGTGTCGCTGGCCATCCTGATCTTCCAGGACCTCGCGTTCCTGCCGATGATGCTCGTCCTCCCGATGGTGGCGGGCGCCGCCGTCGTCGACGCCGGCAGCCTGATCGGCACGCTGGCGGTCTCGGCCGTCGCGGTCGCGGCCATCCTGGTGTCCGCCCGCGTCGCCGTCCCGTGGGTGATCAAGAAGACGGTCCACGCCCGCAGCCGGGACGTCTTCATCCTGTCGGTCATCGTGACGCTGATCGGGATCTCCTGGGTCAGCTCCAGCTTCGGCATCAGCGCCGGGCTGGGCGCCTTCATCGCCGGCCTGGTCATCTCGGAGTCGGAATACAGCCACCAGGTCCTTTCCGACGTCCTTCCCTTCCGGGAAACGTTCAACAGCGTGTTCTTCGTTTCGGTCGGCATGTTGATCGACGCCGGCTTCGTCGTGGAGAACGCGGCCCTGATCGGGGGCGCCGCCGCGGGCGTCATGGTTCTGAAGGCCGTCATCACCGGGGGCGTCGTCCGAATCCTCGGATATCCGTGGCGCATCGCCCTCGCCGTCGGGCTACTCCTGTCGCAGGTCGGCGAGTTCTCCATCGTCCTGCTGCACGCGGTGCCCACCGAGGGCTTTCTGACCGCCCCCATCGAGCAGACGCTCCTGTCCACGATCCTCGTGACCATGGTGCTGTCGACGCTCGTCCAGAAGGCGTCGGAACGGATTCCGTTACGCGCCGACGAGACGCCCGCGCCCAGCGGCGGGGGCGGCGTCACGCTGTCCGACCACGTCGTCGTGATCGGATACGGCCTGAATGGGCGGAACGCCGCGGCCATGCTCCAGGCCTCGGAGATCCCTTACGTCGTGCTCGAGATGAATCCCCAGACCGTCAGCCGCGCCTCGGCCGATGGCATTCCCATCCACTACGGCGATGCCGCAAGCGACACGGTCCTGGAACGCATGGGCGTCGCCCGGGCCCGCATCGTGGTGTTCGCCATCTCCGAACCGGCCGCGACGCGGCAGGGCGTGGCCGCCGCACGGCGCCTCAACCCCCGGACGTACGTCATGGCCCGAACCCGCTATGCATCGGAGATCGAGCCCCTGTACGCCGCGGGCGCCGACATGGTCATCACCGAGGAGTTCGAAACTTCGCTCACGATCATCCGCCGCATCATGGACCGGCTCGGCGTCCATCCGACCCGGATCGACCACGCCGTTCTCGAGATCCGGCAGCAGCACTACGCGCCATTCCTCGAGTCGGACGTCCACGGCATCGAGCGCGGCGAGGGAATCCGCACTTTCGAGTGCGTGGTGCGCTACGTGGCCGACGGTCGATCGATAGGCGCCCTGCGCATCCGCGAGCAGACGGGGGCGACCCTCGTGGCCGTCGACCGGGACGGGGTGTTGACGACGAACCCGGGCCCGGACTTCGTCCTGCGCGCGGACGACCGCGTCCACCTGATCGGCAGCGAACAGGAAGTGGGCCGGGCGCTGACGCTGTTGTAGATCGAACTTCCGGCCGATGGGACCGGAAACAGCCGTGCCGTTCGGCACAAGGCGTTTGCGAAGAAAGACCTCCAAGTCAGACGGAGACCGCCGCCGTTTGGACGGGTTGTCTGTCAGTTGGACGGGTTGCAGCCGACACGTCGTGTAGCTTATCTTACTTATGACTTACCCGGAATCGCGCGGAGGATCTACGATGCCATCGCCCGAACGGCTTACCACCACCGTCTCCACCAAAGGCCAGATCATTCTGCCAAAGGCGATCCGTCGCTCACTTCGTTGGGAAGCGGGAATGCGGTTGCTCGTGGAGAGTACACCCGAGGGCGTGGTGCTGAAGCCCGCGCCGGTGTTCGCCGAAACCCGGCCCGAGGACGTATTCGCGCGGCTCGCTTACGACGGAGCGCCGATAACTCCGGAGGAGATGAAGGCGGGCGTGCTAGCGGAAGCCAGACGGCGCGATGAAGGCCGTTGATACCAATATCCTGGTCCGCTACCTGACGGGCGACCACCCGGAGCAGGCCGCCCGGGCGAGGGCCGTCGTCGACGCGGGAGAGGTATTCGTCAGCACGACGGTCTTCCTCGAGGCGGAGTGGGTGCTGCGCAGCGTCTACGGCTTTTCCTCAGCCGAGGTCGCTCAGGCGTTGCGCGCCTTCGCCGGTCTGCCGGGCGTTTCGGCGGAGAGTCCCACGCTGATCGCCGAAGCCCTGGATCGAGCGGAGAGGGGAATGGATTTCGCCGACGCGCTGCATCTCGGCGCCGCGGCACGATGCGAAGCCGTGTTGACATTCGACCGCGGCTTCATCGACTCCGCCAGGGATGCCCCCGTCCGGGTCACGGAGCCCTGAAATCCACAAGAACCGCCGCGACTCCAGAACCCAGCGACTACGAGGGCTCCGCGCGGATCACGCCCGCGCGTTGACCCCGTAGCCGCCGTCGACGGCGATCTGGGCGCCGTTGATGTACCGCGCGCGGTCCGAGGCCAGGAACACGACCGTGTCCATGACCTCCTCGGGGCTGCCCCACCGGCCCGAGATGATGCCGATCCGCTTGCAATACTCGTCGAGGAACTCCTCGGTGGTCTTGTTCAGTTGCTTGCCCATGTTCTCGGCCCAGGCCTGCCGCCACTCCGTCCCGATCAGGCCGGGTACGACGGCGTTCACCGTGATGTTCTCCTTTGCCATGTCCGCGGCCATGTAGCCGGTGACGTGGATCATCGCGGAGTTGTTGAAGCCGTGCGTCAGGGCGGGTCCCAGGACGCTGGTGCCGGCGATCCCGCTGATGTTGATGATCCGCCCGCTCCCGTCGCGGGCCATGTGGGGCAGGAACGCCTGCGTGACGCGCAGCATGCCGATCATCTTGAGGTTGATGTCGTCGACCCAGTCCGTGTCGGACCATTCGATCTGCCGGTCCATGCGCTTGATCGGGCCGCCGGCGTTGTTGACCAGGACGTGGACCGTCGGGAACCGCTCGACGGCCCGCGCCGCGGCCGCCTTCACCGAATCGGCCTCGCGTATATCGGCCGAAACCGTCAGGACGCCGACGTCGAACCGGCCACGGATCTCCTCGGCCGTCGCGTCGAGCAGCTCCTGTCCGCGCGCGAGCAGGACCAGGTGACAGCCCTCGGCCGCCAGCCCCAAGGCGATGGCCTTGCCGATGCCCTTGCTTCCCCCAGTGATGACCGCCGTGCGTCCTTCGAGTCCCAGTTCCATAGGATACGTCCTTCCCCGCTGGCCCCTACCATGGAATCCACTGCCGAAAAGCGATCGACGGCAGGTCGATGCATCTCGCTTCAGCGCCGTGCGAGGGCGCGATTATACATCACGCTCAAGGGGCCGGTTCCGGTCTCCGGAAACAGCACAACAGGAGGAAGAACCACGAGGCACACCCCGGAACCGGACGTGGTAACTTCGAACCCATGAAGATCACGGTTTCGCTCCGGGACGACCTGGTTGCGTTCGCCGACCAGGCCGCCCGCGCGATGGGCGCGTCGCGCTCGGAGTTCCTGGCCCACGTTCTGGAGGCCGAACGCGTTCGCCGGCAGACGGCGGCGTATCTGGACCGCCACGGCTGGGACGTCACCGAAGACGAGGGGGCATGGCGCCGATACCAGCGAGAACGCATGGCGGCGGACTACGGTGACGATCGATGGTGATCCGCTGACGGGGCGACGGGGCTATGAGCTCGCGTAGTTCGGTTCGTTTCCCGGTTTCCACTTGATGTTGCAGCCCGCGCTCGGGATCTGATTCGCGGGAACCGCGCGGCCCGCCAGGACCGCATCCGCCGCCGCCCGGATGTCCGACCCGGTCACGGGAACGTCGTTGCGGGGGCGCGCGCCGTCGAACTGGCCGCGGTAGACCAGGCGGCGCGACGCGTCGAACAGGAACAGGTCCGGCGTGCAGGCCGCTTCGAACGCCTTGGCCACGGACTGGTCGGCGTCGTGCAGGTACGGGAAGACGTATCCGTGCTCGTCCGCTTCGCGCCGCATCATCTCGGGGCTGTCGTCCGGGTAGGACTCGACGTCGTTGGAGCAGACCGCGACGATCTTCAGCCCGCGGTCCCGGTAGTCCCGCCCCAGGGCGGCCAGCCCGCCCCGGATGTGCTGGACGTAGGGGCAATGGTTGCTGAGGAACATGACCAGGACGGCGGGGGCGCCGCCCAAGTCCGCGGAGGACACGCGGCCGCCGCCGGCCGCGGGCAGGTCGAACTCGGGCATCCGCGTGCCCAGTTCCAGCATCGTCGAAGGTGTCAGCGCCATTGATGATTCTCCCGGGGGATCGATTCGGAACCGTTACGGCATCCCGCTCCGGACGACCTCGCGGATGGTGGCGACCCGCAGCGGATACGTGCCGAGAACCTTGACCGACGCCGTTCCGCGCCTCAACTCGGTCAGCGCCGCGGAGACGCGCGCGTCCTCGACGGTCCCGATGAAGTCCACGTGGTACATCGATTCCGAGTCCGAGCCCTCCACCGGCCGCGACAGGACGTGGGTCAGCGGGACGTGGTGGTCGACGAACGGACGCAGCACGCCGAAGGTCCGGCGGTCGGCGTGCGCCACCCGGAGGCAGACGCTCGTCTTGACCACTCCCGGCGCCCCGGCCCGCGGCGACGCCGCGCCCTCGCGTCCGAACAGCAGGAAACGCGTGTAGTTCTCCGGGTGGTCCTGTATGCCCTCCAACAGGATCTCCCCGTCGTAGACGGCGGCGGCCCGGGCGCTGGCGATGGCCGCGCTCCCGGGCGTGGGTTCCCGGATCACCATCTCCACGGCGCCCGCGGTGTCGAACGCGCGCACGGCTTCCCACTCGGCGCGCCGCCGGAGAAACCCGGCGCACTGGGCCAGGGCGATCGGATGGGAATGGACCTTCCGGACCTGGCCGAGCGCCGTGCCTCTCGGGGCGATCAGGCAGTGAAAGATCGGCTGGACGGTTTCGTCGACAATCGCCAGGCCCCGAATCGACATCAGGTCGAACGTCTCGTCGATGGGCCCGGCCAGCGTGTTCTCGACCGGTATCAGGGCATAGCGGGCCCGGCCCCGCTCCACCGCGTCGAAAGCGTCTTCCAGCGTCCTGGACGGCAGAAGCGGCGCGCCCGCCGCGACGAAGTCGAGGGCCGCGTCCTCACTGAACGCCCCGGGCTGGCCCTGGTAGGTCAGTCCGTAGGGGGCGTTGTCTCCGGCCTCAGACGGCTGCATGAGTCTCCATGGTCCTCTTTTCCCGGGCCTCCGCCTCGGGCACGCTCCGGCGGGGCCGCCCAATTTTCGACTGTAACGCGTCGATTCGCAACCCCGCCGCCCGGCGCTCCCCCGCAAGCCGCCCGAGCATCCGGTCGAGGCCCTCCAGGCGTTCCGTCTCCAACCGCAGACGGGTCGCCGGGTCCAGCGACGCGGCCGGCGACGAGAATGCGCGTCCCCGCGCGGAGAGCACCGTCGCCACACCGTCCATCAGTGCCGGGAACGCGGAGACGGGCACCGACTGCGCGCCGTCGCACATGGCGTGACTCGGGTCGGGATGGACCTCGACGATCAGGCCCGCCACGCCGGCCGCGGCCGCGGCCATCGACAGGGGCGCCACCATCGAGGACCGGCCCGACGCGTGGCTCGGATCGACGACGACGGGCAGGTGGGTCCGCTCGCCCAACAGGACGGCCGCGCCCAGGTCGAGCGTGTTGCGCGTCGCGGTCTCGAAGGTGCGGATGCCGCGTTCGCACAGGATGATGTCCGTGTTCCCCTGGAGCGCGACGTACTCGGCCGCCAGCAGCAGCTCCTCGATGGTCGCCGACAGGCCCCGCTTGAGAAGCACGGGCTTCAGCGTCCGGCCGGCGGCCTCCAGCAGCGCATAGTTCTGCATGTTCCGGGCGCCGATCTGGAGGATGTCCGCGTGATCGGCGACCAGGTTCGAGTCGCCGGGATCGAGCACCTCGGTCACCACGGGCATTCCCAGTTCCCGGCCCACGTCGCGCAGCATCTCCAGCCCCTCTCGCCCCAGGCCCCGGAACGCGTAGGGCGACGTACGCGGCTTGAACGCCCCGCCGCGCAGGATGGAGGCGCCGGCGGCGGCCACGGCCCGAGCCGTCGCCTCCAGTTGGTGCCGGCTCTCGACGGCGCACGGCCCGGCCGCCATGACGAAACCGGCGCCCCCGATCTCGACGCCGCCGACGCGAACGCGCGTCCCTTCCGGCCGCGCCGACCGGTGGATGCGCTTGTAGGGCGTATCGGGCGGCGTGACGTCGCCGCCCTCGGCATGTTCGTTCGTGACTGGGTGCATTGCGTTCCTCCCTCGGATATCTGTCCCCAAAACCAAAAAGGCCCGCCCTCCGTATGTTCCGGAGAGCGGGCCTCGCGACTCGATGTGGAAAAGGATCAGACCTTCACGCACCTCCCCGGCGGCGGAAACCAGTAGTACCCGCCAAACCAAGCGAGGGCTGCGCCGGCATTACGCATCGATCCAACCTGCCGGCCAGTATGAGGAAACGTTCCGGGGCGTGTCAACTCTCGTCGTTGCGGTACCATGGACACGAACCGACGAGGAGCCGCGATGATCGCAGACACCTACGACATGACGATCGAGATCGAGAGCCCGGACGGCCGCAAGGTCCGCGAGGAATGCCGCGGCGTGCCCCGGGACACGCTGGTCCTGATGGGCGGTCCGGTCGCGAACCTGCTGGCCGTCCTGGAAGACACGCTGGAGGAAGGGGAAGTCTGACCGCACGGGCCGTGCGCCCGACTGAACGCGCCCGAGCGCGCGGAGCGAGTATCTCAGCGGAGTTCGGGAACGACGTGCTTGTGACGTTCCAGCATCACGGCGTCCACGCTGCACAACGGGACGCGGCGCACGAGGCTGTGGGCGGCGAGCAATCGGTCGAACGGGTCGCGGGCCCATCCCAGATCCAGGGACTTCAGAACCAGCGTCATCGCGGGCGCATCGTCGAGCACGAACCGCGGATCGGCCATCACCTCGCGTACGAAGCGCGGATTGTCGATCTTGCGGCGCCCGACTTCGGCGAGCAGTTGAATCTCCAGGAGCGATATCGGCGACACGCCCCACGGCTCGTAGTTCCGCAGCCAGGGAAAGGCCTTCAACCTCCTCGAACTCGAGACGATCCACAGGAGGAAGTGCGTATCGAGCAGGCAGGTCACGGCCCGGCGCGCCGGCGGGTGACGGGACGGACCTCGCCGGGACCCTTCCAGTCCCAGCCCCACGTATCGGCGTCGTCGGCGTCCGGAAAGTCGATCAGGCTCTCGTAATCGGGGGCCGCCGTTCCGGCGTCCTCCAGCCTCAGGACCAGCTTGCGACCGTTGCGCCGGATGGCGATGATCTCGCCGTTGGCCGCTTCGTCGAGGAGTGCGAACCAGTTCTGACGGGCTTCGGTCGCGGTGACGTGCCGCATGGCATGTACACTGTACACCCTCAACCGGGGGCGTTCAAGCCGGCGCCCGTCTCGATCCGGCGACTACACGAGGTACCGCATCAGGTCCGGGCGCTCGTTCAGGTATTCGCCGAAGAACCCCAGCGCCTTCATGCGGTCCATCAGCGGCTCGAGCGCCGCACGGTCCTTCAACTCCAGGCCGACGACGGCCGGGCCCCGCTCGCGGTCGGTCTTCTTGGAATAGGCGAAATGGGTGATGTCGTCGTCCGGGCCGAGCACCTCGTTCAGGAACTGGCGCAGCGCGCCGGCCCGCTGCGGGAACCGCACGATGAAGTAATGCTTCTTGCCCTCGTGGATCAGGGCGCGTTCGCGGATCTCCTCGATCCGCCGGAAGTCGTTGTTGCCGCCGCTGACGATGGCGACGACGCGCTTCCCGCGAATCTCCTCCCGAAGGTCCTCCAACGCCGCGACCGACAGCGCGCCGGCCGGCTCGACGATGATCCCGTGCTCGTTGTACATGCGCAGGATCATGGAGCAGATCCGGCCCTCGGGCACCGTCACCACGCGCTCCAGGACGCGGCGGCAGATGGGGAACGTCAGCGTCCCGACCGTCCGGACCGCCGCGCCGTCGGTGAACGGGTCCATCGCCTCGAGCGTCACGACCGCGCCCCGGTCGAAGGACGCCCGCATCGACGCGGCCCCGGCCGGCTCGACGCCGATGATGCGCGTGGACGGAGAATCCTCCCGGACCCAGCTCCCCACGCCGGCCGCCAGGCCGCCGCCCCCGACCGGCACCAGCAGGAAATCGATCGGGCCCGGCGCGTCGTCCAGGATCTCCCGGCCCAGCGTGCCCTGCCCCTCGATGACGCGGGCGTCGTCGAAGGCGTGGACGAAGACCGAGTCGTCGCCGGCGACCCGCTCCAGGGCCGCCTGCTCGGTCTCGTCGTACACGTCGCCGGTGAGAACGATTTCGATCAGCGAGCCGCCGATGGCGCGGACGCGTTCGAACTTCTGGGCCGGAGTCGTCCGGGGCATGTAGATCGTCCCGCGGATCCCCAGCTTCCGGCAGGCATACGCCACGCCCTGCGCGTGGTTCCCGGCGCTGGCGCACGACACCCCGCCGGCCAGCTCGGCCTCCGTGCAGCTCCGGATCTTGTTGTAGGCGCCCCGGATCTTGTAGGAGCGGACGGGCTGCAGGTCCTCCCGCTTGAGAAGGACCTCCGCGCCGTAGTCCTCGGAAAGGCGGGCGTCGTGCTCCAGCGGCGTGCGCACGATCACGCCGTCGAGCCGCTCGGCGGCCTGCCGGATGGCCTCCGGCCCCGGGAACCAACCCGCGGCCGGAGCGCCGGCCGGGTTCATCGAATCGCTTCGGCGCCGGGAGCCGCGGCCTCGGACGCGGGGGCCCCGGAACCGGCGTCGCGCTCCGGACGCAGTTGCCTCACCTGCCGGCCGGCCCGCCAGATCTCCTCGTCGGCCATCTCGTCCAGCTCCCGCCGGAGCTGCTGCCGGTAGTCGGCGCGGCCGCACGAGTCGATGACGATGCGCGCCTCATCGCCCGTCCGGACGCTCTGGTACAGCTCGTCGAACAACGGCGTCACGGCGTCGCGGAACCGGTGCCTCCAGTCCAGGGCGCCCCGCTGCGCCGTGGTGGAGCAGTTGGCGTACATCCAGTCCATGCCGTTCTCGGCCACCAGCGGCATCAGGCTCTGCGTCAGCTCCTCGACGGTCTCGTTGAACGCTTCCGACGGCGTGTGGCCGTTCTTCCGGAGGTTGAGGTACTGCGCCTCGAAGACGCCGGCGATCGCGCCCATCAGGACGCCGCGCTCGCCGGTCAGATCGGAATAGACCTCGTTCCGGAACGTCGTCTCGAACAGGTAACCCGATCCGACGCCGATACCCAGCGAGATCACCCGGTCCCGCGCACGGCCGGTCGCGTCCTGGAACACCGCGTCGCTCGAGTTGAGACCCTTTCCCGCGACGAAGAGCCGGCGCAGCGAGGTTCCCGAGCCCTTGGGCGCCACCAGCACCACGTCGACGTCATCGGGCGGGACCACACCCGTGTCGTCCTTGAACGTCACCGCGAAGCCGTGCGAGAAGTACAGGCACTTGCCCGCGGACAGATGCGTCCGGACCTTCTCCCACTGCGCGATCTGGCCGGCGTCCGAAAGCAGGTATTCGAGCACGGTCCCGCGCCGCGCGGCTTCCTCGATTTCGAACAGGGTCTCCCCCTCGATCCAGCCGTCGGCGAGCGCCTTGTCCCAGCTCGGGGAGTCCTTGCGCTGCCCGACGATGACGTTGAAACCGTTGTCCTTCAGGTTCAACGCCTGGCCCGGCCCCTGGACGCCGTACCCGATGACGGCGATGGTCTCGTCCGCCATGAAGGCGCGCGCCTTCTCGACGGGCCACTCGTCGCGAGTGACGACGTTCTCGACGACGTCGCCGAACTTGATCTGTGCCATCTCTGCTACCCTCCAATCGATTCCGTGGTCATTCCGTTCCGATCTCGTCGCCGACGGCCGACATGGTCACCCGCACGCGCCCGGTCCTTGCGAACTCGATCACGCCGAACGGTTCGAGTTGGCCCAACAACTCTTCGATCTCCTCCCCGGTGCCGGTCTTCTCGATCACGACGTAGCCGGGTCCCCCCAGCACGACGCGCGCACGGCGCTGCCGCACCAGCCTCTCGAGCGGCGCGCCGGCCGACGCCAGGTCGACCGACAGCTTGTACACGGCCAACTCGCGGTCCAGGGTGGCCCCCTCCGGGTAGTAGTCGGCCTCGACGACGCCCAGCTCGGAGCCCATCTGCTTCATCGCCCGCCGGATGCGGTCCGGCGCGGCCCGGACGACGACGGTATGCCGGGAGAGCTCCCCTTCGCCCGCGTCGGCGGAGGCGACGCTCTCGATCCGCAACTGGTGCCGGCCGATCGTCGCGATCATGCGCAGGAGGGCGCCGGCCCCCTTCACGGTCAACACCGAGATCGTGAATCGTCGTTCCATCCCGTCGAGGCTATTCCAACCGGATCTCCGACACGGCGGCGCCCGACGGGATCATGGGGAAGATGTTGTCCTCGCGCTCGACGACCACCTCGAGCAGGTATGCGGACTCGGCGGCGAGCATGTCGTCGATCGCCCCGGCCAGGTTCTCGCGGCTCGTCACCCGGTTGCCCTGCATCCCGTACGCCACGGCGATCCCGAGGAAGTCCGGGTTCACCAGCGACGTGGCCGAGTAGCGCCGCGCGTGGAACAGCTGCTGCCACTGGCGGACCATCCCGAGATACTCGTTGTTCAGAACCATGATCTTGACCGGCGCCTTCTCCTGGAACACGGTCCCGAGCTCCTGCAGCGTCATCTGGAAACCGCCGTCGCCGATGACGGCGACGACCGGGCGGTCGCTCCGGGCGACGCTCGCGCCCAGCGCGGCGGGCAGGGCGAATCCCATCGTCCCGGCGCCGCCGGAGGTGATGATCCGGCTGCCTTCGTCGAACTTGTAGTAGCGGGCCGCCGCCATCTGGTGCTGGCCGACGTCGGCCACGATGATGGCCTGCCCCCGACTGCGCTCCGACAACTGGTGGATGACCTCGGCCATCCGCAACCCGCCGTCGTCGGGGTGGATGTCCTTCTCGATGACCCGTTCGATCTCGACCGCGTCGCACTCGCGGAACTCGGCCAGCCACGCGTCGTGGGAGGCGGGCTCGACGCGCTCGACGAGGGCCCGCAACCCGTCCCGGGCGTCGGCCAGGATCCCGACCGTCGCCGTGACGTTCTTGTCGATCTCGGACCGGTCGATGTCCATGTGGATCACCTTGGCCTGACGGGCGTACTTGGTCAGGTCTCCCGTGACCCGGTCGTCGAAACGCATTCCGACGGCGATCAGCACGTCGCACTCGTTGGTCTTGACGTTGGGCCCGTAGTTGCCGTGCATCCCCAGCATGCCCACCGACAGCGGATGCCGGGACGGAAGGGCCGACAGGCCGAGCAGCGTGGACGCGAACGGCAACCCGGCTCGCTCGACCAGCGCCCGCATCTCCGCCTGGGCGCCGGACAGCAGCACGCCCTGCCCCACCAGCACGAGGGGCCGCCGCGCGGCGTTGATCAATCGCGCCGCGGCGTCGATGCTCGCCGGATCGAGCGCGGGCTTGGGGGGGTACCCTGCAACCTCGGGGACGCCCATCGAGGGCCGGTAGTCGACCGTGCCGAGCTGGGCGTCCTTGGTGATGTCGACCAGGACGGGGCCCGGGCGTCCGGAACCCGCGATGTGGATCGCGCTCGCGATGACCTCGGAGATCTCCTCGGGCCTCGTGACCTGGCAGTTCCACTTGGTCACAGGCGCGCTGACCGAGATGATGTCGGTCTCCTGGAAGGCGTCGGCCCCGAGCAGCCGCGACGGCACCTGCCCGGTGATGCAGACGACGGCCGTCGAATCCATCTTGGCGTCGGCCAGGCCGGTGACCAGGTTCGTGGCGCCCGGACCGGACGTCGCGATGCATACGGCCGGCTTCCCGCACGCGCGCGCATAGCCCTGGGCCATGTGCACCGCGCCCTGCTCGTGACGGACCAGAACGTGGCGCAACGCGTCCTCGTGGTCGAAAAGCGCGTCGTAGACGGGCATGATCGCGCCGCCCGGATATCCGAAGATGACCTCCACGCCCTGATCGATCAGGGCCAGCACGACGGCCTCGGACCCGGATACCGCCCGTATGGCGCGTGAGGGTCCTCGATCGGCCCGCGTCGCTGTCTCCATTTCCCTGGCCACTTCGCTATCCCCGTTGTGGATGAAGTCGAATCGTCATGAACCGTCCGTCGTGCAGCCGCGCGACGCCGACGACACCAGCCGCGCGTACTTCAACAGCGCGCCGGAGGTCACGCGCAACGGCCGTTCCCGCCATTCGCGGCGCCGTTCGGCCAGCGTCTCCGGCGACACCGCGACGTCGATCGTGTTGCGGACGGCGTCGATTCGGATGCGGTCCCCGTCGCGCACCAGGGCGATGACGCCGCCTTCCTGCGCCTCCGGGGCGATGTGACCGACGACGAAGCCGTGGGTGCCGCCCGAGAAGCGTCCGTCGGTGATCAGCGCGACGTCGGACCCCAGGCCGCGGCCCACGATCATCGACGTGGGCGTGAGCATCTCGGGCATGCCGGGGGCGCCCTTCGGCCCCTCGTACCGGATCACCACGACGTCGCCCTTGCGCACCTGGCCGTCCCCGATGGCGCGGTTGGCGTCGTCCTCGCTGTCGAAAACGCGCGCGGGCCCTTCGAAGACCTCGCCTTCCTTGCCCGTAATCTTGGCCACCGATCCTTCCTCGGCAAGGTTGCCGTAGAGGATGCGCAGATGCCCGCGCGCGCTGATCGGATCGTCCGGGGACCGCACGATTTCCTGTCCGTCGGCCAGGCCCGGAAGCGCGGCGAGGTTCTCGGCCACGGTGCGCCCCGTCACCGTCATGCAGTCGCCGTGGAGCAGGCCCGCCTCGAGCAGCATCTTCATCACGGCCGGCGTGCCTCCGACCTCGTGCAGGTCCTCCATCATGTAGGGGCCGCTCGGCCGGAAATCGGCCAACAGGGGCACACGGCCGCTGATCTCCTGGAACTCGTCGATGGTCAACTCGATGCCGATCGTCCGCGCCATCGCGACCAGGTGCAGGACGGCGTTGGTGGACCCTCCGAGGACCACGGCCAGCGTCACGGCGTTTTCGAACGCCGGGCGCGTCATGATGTCGCTCGGCTTGAGGTCGCGTTCCAGCATCCGCCGAATCGCGGCGCCGGCCGACCGGCACTCGTCGATCTTGGCCGGGTTCTCGGCCGGGTTGGAGGCGCTGTAGGGCAGGCTCATCCCGAGGGCCTCGATCGCCGAGGCCATGGTGTTCGCGGTGAACATGCCGGCGCACGCCCCGGCGCCCGGACAGCTGTGGCGCACGACCTCCCGGAACTCCTCCAGCGTGATCTT
>JAJEDW010000342.1 GCA_022821265.1 Acidobacteriota bacterium | reverse complement strand
CCCGGGACAGAGCCGGCCTGTCGGCCGCCGCCCGCATGGCCACGCTCTGGGCGGCCGGCCTGGCCGTGACGATGTCGCTGGTCTGGATGCTGACGGGAACGCGGATCGTCGACCTGCTGACGACAGACCCCGGGGCGCGCGAGGCCGCCCGGTCGTTTCTGCCGTGGGCGGCGGCCGCGCCCATGCTGGGCGTCTGGGCGTTCCAGTTGGACGGCGTTTTCATCGGCGCCACGCGCACCGCCGAAATGCGGAACGCGATGCTGGCGTCGCTGGCGATCTTCCTGGCGGCCTGGTGGCTCCTGACGCCGTTCGGCAACCACGGCCTGTGGGCCGCGTTGCACGTGCAGTACGCCGCGCGGATCGCGACGCTGGGCCGCCACTACCCGCGGCTGGTCCGGTCGGTGGGGTGAGTCCCGGGGATCGGACGCTGTCTCCGCTCGTCCCATCCATCGAAATCCGGTACGCTTCGAGCATGCAACGGAGGCTTCCGAAATGAGACCCCGACATCACACCGCACTCGCCTTCGCCACGCTGCTGGCCGCCGGCGTCCCGTCCACGGCTCAAGAGGACGGCGCCGCGCCCGCGCCGCTGGAGTGGACGACGGCGGAAGACCACCAGGACATGATGCGCCGGCTCGGCATCACGGCGCTGCGTCCGGGCCCCAGCGGCCGCGACGGCGCGCCGAACCCGGCCAACTACGACGAGTCGCTGGCCAACCCGTTTCCGGAATGGCCCGACCTGCTGACGCTGGACGACGGCACGGCCGTAACCAGCGCCGACGACTGGTGGAACCGGCGTCGGCTGGAGATCGTCGAGGTCTTCGAACGCGAGGTCGTCGGACGCGTTCCCGCCGAAGCCCCGGCCGTGGAGTGGTCGATCGTTCGTTCCGCCGACGGCGCGGTCGCCGGATGCCCCGTCACCGGGAAGCAACTCCTCGGACGCGTCGACAACGCGGCGTATCCGCCGATCGAAGTCGGCGTCGCGCTGACGCTGGTCGTTCCCGCCGAAGCCGACGGGCCGGTCCCGGTCATGATCATGTTCCGGGGCGGGGACCTCGACCAGGCCCTGGGCATCGCCGGCGGGCGCGGACGCGGGGCGCGGCCGGGCGCGGACCCGCCCGCGACCGAGCAGCTCATCGCGGCCGGATGGGGGTTCGCGTTCCTGGATCCGCGCAGCGTCCAGGCCGACAACGGCGCGGGCCTGACGCGCGGCGTTATCGGCCTCGTCAACAGGGGACAAGCGCGCAACCCCGACGACTGGGGTTCGTTGCGCGCCTGGGCGTGGGGCGCGGCGCGGGCGCTGGACTACCTGGAGACGGACCCGGACGTCGACGCCGCCCGCGTCGGCATCGAGGGCGTTTCGCGCTACGGCAAGGCGGCGCTCGTCGCCATGGCGCTGGAGCCGCGGTTCGCCGTGGCGCTGATCGGTTCCTCCGGCGAAGGCGGCGTCTCCCCCTACCGGCGCAACTTCGGCGAGATGGTCGAGAACCTGACCGGTGCGAGCGAATACCACTGGATGGCGGGCAACTTCCTGAAGTACGGAACGGCCGAATCGACGTTCGGGTCGATGAACGCCGCCGACCTTCCCGTGGATTCCCACGCCCTGATCGCGCTGTGCGCGCCGCGGCCGGTCTTCATCAGCTACGGCGTGCCGGAGCAGGGCGACGCCTTGTGGCTCGACCAGCAGGGCAGCTACATGGCCACGGTCGCCGCCGGCGAGGTGTTCCGGCTGCTGGGCGCCGGGGACCTGGGAACCGGCGAGCACTACCAGACGGCCGTGATGCCGCCGGTCAACGCCGGCCTCCTGGACGGGAGCCTCGCCTGGCGGCAGCACGACGGCGGACATACCGACGGGCCGAACTGGCGTCATTTCATTCCGTGGGCGGAACGTGAGCTGGGCGTGGCGTCGGACTGATCCGCCGATCGGCGCGCCCGCCCGGACGCTCGTCCTGTTCCTGGCCGTCGTGTGCCTCGGCGGCGGCGCACGAATCGCAGACGCCGCGCTCCAGGCGGGGGACGCGGCGGCGCCGCCGAGCACGGTTCCCCGGCCGCGAGACGACGCCAACTCGCGCACGGCCCACGCGGAGTTGCTCGCCAAGGCGCGGACCGGCGTCATCGACGTCTACTTCGTGGGCGACTCGATCACCCGGCGCTGGGGCGCGCTGGACTACCCCGCCCTGCTCGAGAACTGGACGGCGAACTTCTTCGGCTGGAACGCGGCCAACTTCGGCTGGGGCGGCGACCGCACCGAGCACATCCTGTGGCGGCTCGAGAACGGCGAGCTGGACGGCGTCGACCCGCGGGTCATCGTCGTCCAGGCGGGGACGAACAACCTGAGAGTCGGCGCGGACCCGGACACGCAGATCGCATCGATCGCGGCCGGAATCGAGGCCATCGTCCAGGCGTGCCGCGCGAAGGCCCCCGGCGCCGTCATCGTCCTGACCGGCGTGTTTCCGCGCCGCGACCGGGGCTCTTTCGACGCCGTCATCGACGGGGCCAACGAGGCGCTCGCCGCGTTCGCCGGCGGCGCGGGCGTTCGCTTCCTCGACATCAACGAGGAATTGTCGGACGACGACGGCCGGCTTCTGGATTCCATGTCGGACGACGGGCTGCACCTGTCCGCGGCCGGCTACCAGGTATGGGCGGACGCGTTGAGGCCGGTTCTGACGGAGATCCTCGGACCGCCCGCCGAACGGGACCTGGCCCCGCCGCCCACGGGAAACCCGGCCGCGCGGTAGACGCGTTCCGCAACGAGCCGGACGCAAGCCGCTACGGCCTGCGTCCGACCAGCAGCGTGTTCGGGATCTCTTGCCACGCGCATTCCGCCCGGAACCCGGCGTCACGCATGGCGGCCAATTCCTCTTCGAGCGGAAAATACGTGTCTTCGGCCGCCCATTCGTCGAAGTGCTCGTAAGCGCGCCGCTCCTCGATACCGCACCGGACCAGGTGGGTCGCCCACGTGCGATAGCACGCTTCGCGCGCCGCCGGGTCCGCGCTGACCGTCACGTCGGCGTTGACGAACACGCCGCCCGGGCGGAGCGCCCGGTAGATCCGCGCGTAGACGGCGCGCTTCCGTTCCATGGTCGGGACGTGGTGCAAGGCGAGCGACGCCGCGACGGCGTCGCACTCCGGCAGCGCGGCGTCGAAAGACTGTTCCCGGAAACGGGCGCGCGGTCCGAACCCGTGGAGCCGGATGCGCGCCCGAGCCAGCATCTCGGCATCGACGTCGATGGCTTCGACGACACGCACGGCGTCGTGCTCGAGGATCGCCGCGGCCAGAGCGCCCGTCCCGGCGCCGAGGTCCAGCACATGGGCGGGTGCGACGGCGGCCACTTCACGCGCGGCCCGGGTCAAACCTTCCTCGTAGCCGGGGATGAACTTGCGGATCGCTTCGTCGTAGGCGTCGATCTCGAGGCGCAGATGGCTGCGGACGGAGTGGCTCATGCGTTCACGTCGAGGCGTCCGAACACGGCGCGTATTCTCGTTGCGTACGCGAGAACCGAGAATCCGCTGGTCGGCGGCCCGCGGACCGGTTCATACTACCAGCTTCGTTCGCCGGCGGGTCTCAGGGCGCAGCCCGCGGGCACGCTTGAGGAGTTGAAGACGCTGGCCAACGAACAGGGCGTCCCGTATCAGTCCCTGCTCAAGGTCTTTCTGGCCGAACGCATCGCCCGGGACCGCGAGTCCCGTCGGAGAGCGGGAAACTGAGGACGGAATTCCGCGAACACGTCGGGCACTACCGCAACGATTGCGGACTCGACAACTTGAAGAGTCGGATCGCATCTTGCTGCGTTCCCGTGAGCGTCAACGGCGCATTCGGCGATCCCGGATAGATCCGGGCCGCGTCCCACTCCGCCTTCCTCACGCTGGTCGCAACGCCGAGTTTCACTCCGCGGTCGCGAAGTCGGTCGATCAGTGGTCCAGCCTCAAACAGGAACACCTCGTTGATGCTCCATGGACGCGTCCGACCCCTGGAATCCATTGACGTCGACATGGGACCGGTGAGCACGAGGAAATAGTCCGGCAAACGTTCCGGGTGAATATCGAGCAGGCCTTCCCTCTTGCCGTACATCTTGATGTTGACTGACGTCCCGGCCAGGAGTCCCGACCTGAAACGGCCGTCAATGCCTGGGTGGACTGCAGATTGCTCCAACGCGATATAGAATACGCGGCTCGCGATGTATTCCCCGATGTGACCGATCTGAGCCGGCCGGCCAACAATCTTCGTGATCTCCACCTCCGTCGCATTGCGCTCGCGGATGAGTTCGGCAAGGCGTCGCAGATCGCCGCTCATTGTTGAACTCGTCGGATCATTACTGGCGGGTCAGTTCGTTCAGGATCGCAACCATCGCCGCGTCGGGGGGCGCCGGGCCGCCGCGGCCGCCCCGGTTGCCCGCGGCGAGGTCCATGGGCGTGCGCCCGCCGTTGTCGGCCACGTTCAGGTCGGCGCCGTTGTCGGCCAGGAGGCGGACGACGCGGCCCCAGCCCTTTTCGACGGCCGCGTGCACGGCTGTCCGGCCGTTGTCGGCCCGTGCGTCGACGTCGGCGCCTCCCGCCAGGAGCAGCGGCACCGCGGCCAGCGCGTCGTCTTCCGTGTTGAAGCGGCCGCGCGTCGGATTGTTGCCGTGTCCCATGCCGGCCGCGGCCATCAGCGGCGTCGTTCCGTTCGCCGTGGGCAGGTCGACGAGCGCGCCGTGCTCCAGCAGCATCCGGATGGCCTCGGGGTTGTCCCCGGCCTTGGAGGCGCGCAGCAACGGCGTGGCGCCGGTCGACAGCAGGCTGTCGCCGCCGCGGTCGAAGATGACGTTGCGGTAGGGAGGCCGCAGCTTCAATTGGAGATTGGGGTTGGCGCCGCGCTCCAGGAGCATGGCCAGCACGTCCATCGCCGACGTCGTGTCGGTCGAGGGGATGTCGGGCCGGCCGCCGCGCGGCAGCGTGGCGAGGTCGACGGCCGCGTAGACGGGCGACTGCCCGTAGAGGTCCCACTTGTCCACGTCGGCGCCGGCTTCGATCAGGTACGCCGCCGTGTCGAAGCGCATGTTCATGACGGCCAGGACCAGCGGCGTCGTGCGGTCCGGATCGTGCCGATCGATGTCGGCGCCGGCGTCCACCAGACGCCGCGCGCATTCCAGGCAGCCCTCCCGCGCCGCGTAGAGCAGCGGCGTGAAGCCCCCGCGGTCCAGGTCCTTGGGACGCGGCTCGGCCGTCACGCGGCGCTGCCAGTTGCGGTCCACGCCGCGGCGGTCCATCTCGGCGCCGTGTTCGATGAGCAACTGCACCATCCCGGGCTGTTTCTGTGCGGCGGCCCACATCAGCGCCGTCTGGCGGCCCCAGGCCTCCACCGCGTTCACGTCCGCCCCGGCCTCCAGGAGCAACCGGGCCGCCCGGACGTTGCCGGTCCGCGCCACGGCCATCAGCGCTGTCTGGTTCTCTGGATTGGGGGAGTCCGGATCGGCCCCGGCCTCGAGCAGCATGCGAATGATCGCGGCGTTGCCGTTGGCGGCCGCCTCCATCATCGGGGACGAGCCGAAGTCGTTCACCGTCGACACGTCGGCGCCCGCCGCGACGAGGCGCGCCACCATGTCGGCGTCTTCCCGATAGGCCGCCCAGTGAACGGCCGTCGTCCCGTTGCGTTCCGGCTGGTTGACGTCCGCGCCGGCCGCGATCCGGGCCAGCGCCGCCGCCCGGTCTCCGGCCTTGACGGCGTCGACCACGGTATCCGCGGCCCCGGTTCCCGCCATCGCGAGGGCGGCGCCGACCATGAACAACACCCGTGACGCGCGGCTCAATCAGACCTCCGGGAACGTGCCCGTGCTGTTGCCGATCCGATCGGCCTCGATGCCGGCACGGTCCAGGATCGTCAGCAGCAGGTTGGCCAGCGGCGTGTCCTGCGGGTAGACCAGGTGCTGGCCGCCCCGGATCCGCCCGTAGCCGGCGCCGACCAGGACCGATGGCAGCGGGTCGTTGTCGTGCTCGTTGCTGTTCGACATGTTGCTGCCGTAGAGCAGGATCGTGTGGTCCAGCATCCGGCCGTCGCCGTCGGGCATCGCGGCCAGCGTTCCGACGAAACGCGCAAAGCGTTCCGTGTGCCACGTCTGGACCCGCGCCAGCTTTTCCTTGTTGGCCTCGTTCTCGCCGTGGTGCGACAGCGGATGGAACGCGTCGGGAACGCCGACGTTGTTGAACGTCCGCATGCTGACTTCCTTGCCCATCATGAACGTCACGACGCGCGTGAGGTTGGCCTGGTAGGCCAACGCGATCAGGTCGAACATCAGGTCGACATGCTGTTCGAAATCCGCCGGCACGCCGACGGGCGCGTCGGGCAGCTCCAGGTTGGCGATGTCGCGATCCTGCATGGTCTGAATGCGGCGCTCGACCTCGCGCACCGCGTCGAGGTAGTCGTCCACCTTGTTGCGGTCCGGCGCCGACAGACGGCCCGCGAGCGCGCGGGCGTCCAGCGCGATCGAATCCAGGATGCTGCGCGTTTCGCCGACGATCCGGACGCGTTCCTCCGGCGTGTCGCCTTGTCCGAAGAGCTGGTAGAAGAGCTTCCGCGGGTTGTACTCCATCGGCAGCGGCTGCGTGGGCGTCCGGAACGAGATCGTGTGCCCGTAGCTGCATCCGTACCCCGGATCGCACGGCCCGCCCGGCTCGGTGCACATCTCCAGCGACGGAAACGGCGTGCCGCCCCCGATCCGCTCGACGGCCATCTGGTCGGCGCTCGTGCCGGCCAACGGGCTGTGTTGCACGGCCGGGGCCGCGCAGTTCAGCCACGTTCCGGCCGTGATCGCGTGCGGCGTCGGGCTCTCGCCGGCCTCGTTCCTCAAGCCGCTGACGACGGTCACCTGTTCCCGGTACGGGGCGAGCGATTCCAGGATCCCGGTGAACTCGAAGTCCGCGCCCGCCCCCGACGGCGTCCACCGCTCCATCACGGCGCCATGCGGGATGTAGACGAAGCCCAGCCGCGGCGCCGGCGCCGCCGCGGTCTGCGACAACGCGGTCGCGGCGGGGACCATCGCGTCCAGCAGGGGCAGGCCGATGGCGGCTCCGGCCCCCTTGAGGACCGCTCTGCGGGACAGTCGCTTCCTGGTGATGTACATCGCTACTCCTCTTCCCCGCCTGGGCCCGGCGCTTCCGCGGCCGCCACGAGGCGGAACGGATCGCTCAGGACAATGCCCCGGACGATGGAGGAAAACCGGTACCCGTCATCGGCCGCGTCCCGAACGACGGCCCGGACGGCCGGCATGTCGTCATGCTCCACGGTTCGGCCCAGCGCATAGAGCAGGAGCTTCTCGGTCAGCGTCTGAACGAACTGATCGGGCCTCTGAAGAAGCGCCGCCCGCAGATCGTCGGGACCGGCCAGCGGCGTACCGTCGGGCAGCTCGCCGGAGGCGTCGATGGGCGTTCCCGCGAACATCTCCACGTCGCGCCAGCGGCCCACGGCGTCGAAGTTGTCCAGCGCGAAACCCAGCGGGTCCATGATGCCGTGACAACCGTTGCAGCTCGGCTGCGCGCGGTGGGCGGCCAGCCGGTCGCGGACAGACTTGAAGTCCTTCGCGCCCACCTCGTTGTCGTCGAGCAGCGCCTCCACGTCGGGCGGCGGCGGCGATGGGGGCGTTCCCGTGATGTTCTCGAGGATCCATGCGCCACGCCGGACCGGCGACGTCCGGTCCGGATAGGACGACACCATCAGGACGCCCGCCTTCCCCAGCAGGCCGCGTCGGACCGTGTCGTCGATCGTGACGCGGCGGAACCGGCCCCCCTTGACGCTGCCGATGCCGTAGTGCAGCGCCAGCCGCTCGTTCAGGTACGTGTAGTCGGCCGTCAGCAGCTCCAGGACGCCGCGGTCCTCGCGAATCACGCTGTCGACGAACAGCATGATCTCCTCGATCATCTCGCTCCGCAGGTCCCCGTCGACGCCGACGACCGTTCGGTGGTTGGCGGCGAACGGGAAGACGTTCGGATCCGGATCGATCTCGTCGATCGCCTGCAGTTGCAGCCACTGGTAGGCGAAGTTCCGAGCGAGCGTCTCCGACTTCGGGTCCGCCAACATGCGGCGGATCTCGGCCGCGAGTACCGCCGGGTCGGACAGGCGTCCGGACTCGGCCCGGTCGAGGAGCGCCTCGTCGGGAATGCTGCTCCACAG